>JBPCMD010000048.1:0-7439 GCA_051002595.1 Gaiellaceae bacterium | reverse complement strand
GGTGGAACGAGAAGACGTCGCGGCTCGTGGGGTCCGGGTCGAGCGCGTTCGTGAACCGCGTTTCCGTTCCCGTCGACTCGTAGGCGAACGGGAGCGCGCCCTCGACCGCCGTCGGGATCTCGTCGGGGAGGCCGTCGACGTACTTCGCGCTCTGCCACTCGACGCCGGTGAGCGTCTCCCCCTCCTTCTTGGCCTCGACCACTCCGACGGCGGAGCCTCCGAGGAAGAGGAGGTAGTCGGCGCGGCCGTGAGGCCGCTTCATGACGAACTCGCGCACGGCGACGCCGCGGGCGGCAGAGAGGTTGACGCTGCGCGCGTCCTGCACCGCCCAGCCTGAGGCTGCGAGCTTGCGGTCGATCTCGACGCGCGCCTTCGCCTCGGGAGTCAGGTATGCGAGCTCGCCGTCCGTCATGGGCGAATCTTGGCCGATGCGGACGCGTCTTACGCGACGAGCCGCACGAACTCGTCGACCGTGAGGCCGGCCGCGCGAATGAGCGCTCTAGGTCAGCGGCCTTCGGCGGCGCGCTTCTCGGCGTTGAGCACGCGATAGCGCTCGATCAGCTCGCGAAGTCGGCGATCGAGGTCCAGCTGGTACTCACGCTCTGCCGCGCGCTCCTCAGGTGTCTTCTTCCTCTTCCTCTTCATCGTCGTCCTCGTCCTCGCTCCCAACGACTACTGCGTGAATCTCCGAGACCTTGGCTCTGACGTCGAACAAGGCTTCGAGCGTCAGCTGCGTTGCCTCGTCGTCCTCCACGCGCTCATGGTGCCCGTGTTACTGCCGCCCCGCAAGATGGCCGATCCGGCGATGTCCAGTCAGGCCCGCGCGGGCTCGAAGCGGAGCTTCTCGACCCTCTGCGGCACCCGGGTCGGGTAGTCGCGGGTGAAGCACGCCCGGCAGACCGCGTCTTGCGGAAGTGTGGCCGCGGCTTGCATGCCCTCCACCGAGAGGTAGTGGAGCGAGGTGGCGCCGATCAGCTCGCGCATCTCCTCTACCGAGCGCTGGGCCGCAGGGAGCTCGTCCTCGTCCGGGAAGTCGATCCCGTAGAAGCACGGGGAGACGACGGGCGGCGACGAGATGCGTATGTGGACCTCGGCCGCTCCTGCGTCGAGGAGCATCGCGACGAGCTGGCGTGTCGTGTTCGCACGGACGATCGTGTCGTCGACGACGACGATACGCCTTCCTGCGACCTCGTCGAGGGGGTTGAACTTCATCCGGATCCCCTGTTCGCGCATGACCTGATCCGGCTGAATGAACGTGCGCGCAACGTAACGGTTCTTGATCAGGGCCTCGTTGAAGGGGATCCCGGAAGACTTCGAAAAGCCGATCGCGGCGGGCGTGCCGGAGTCCGGGACGCCGATGACGACATCGGCCTCGACCGGCGCCTCGCGCGCGAGAGCCTCACCCATACGCACGCGAGCGCCGTGAACCTCGATCCCGCCGACGCGCGAATCTGGGCGGGCAAGATACACGTGCTCGAAGATGCAGAGGGCGTTTCGGCCTGCGGGAAGCGCCTGCGCATTGTGCAGCCCCTGATCGTCGACCCAGACGATCTCGCCGGGACGCACGTCTCGCACCGCCTCGGCTCCGATCAGGTCGAGCGCGCACGTCTCGGAGGCGACGACCCAGTCCTCCCCGATCTGCCCGAGGGTCAGCGGACGAAATCCGAAGGGATCGCGAAACGCGACGAGCGTGTCGTCGACCAGAGCCGTGGCCGAGTATGCGCCGTCGAGCCGTCCCATTGCGCTCGCGACGGCCTCGGCCAGCGGCGCGGGGTCGCGGGCGATGAGCGCCGCGATCACCTCGGAGTCCGATCCCGAGCCGAGCCGCACCCCGTCCTCGACCAGCTCCGCGCGCAGCTCCTCGACGTTCACGAGGTTCCCGTTGTGCCCGAGCGCGACCGTGCGCGCGCGCCCGTGGTGGATCAGGGGCTGCGCGTTCGCCCACCGGTTCGCCCCGGTGGTCGAGTAGCGCGTGTGCCCGATCGCGACCTCACCCGGCAGCGCCTGCAGCTGCTGCTCGTTGAAGACCTGCGCGACGAGGCCCATGTCGCGGACGACGGTGAGCCGGCCCTGGTCGGAGACGGCGATGCCCGCCGACTCCTGGCCCCGGTGTTGGAGCGCGAACAGGCCGAAGTACGCGAGCCGCGACACGTCTCGCTCCTCCGAGCGGATACCGAACACGCCGCACACTTACCTGTGCGCCAGACTGGAATCTGCTAGCGCGGATACCAGCCGCGCGAAGATCCCTGAAGGCGACCGCCTCGCGGCCGCGACTTCTGTGGCTCTCATTTCGAAGTCTCGCCTAGCGAAGCGCTTCGCAGGTGCGCCACATCCACTCCGAGCAGGGTACCGCCGCCCGCCACGCCGATCCCGTTCACCGGCACGCCGAGCTCGGCGCCGAGGTCGCGGACCTCCTCCCTCATCTCGGGCGCGCAGGCCAGCACAGCGCGACCGCCCACCTCGCCGAAGAGCGTCAGCAGATCGTCATCGCCGCTGAGCGTGAGCTCGGCGCCACATCCGGAGAAGAGCGCCGCCTCCGCGAGACATGCGGCGAGACCGCCTTCCGAGGAGTCGTGGACGAGCGAGCAGAGCGGCGCGGCTTGCCAGAGAAAAGAGACGAGCTGCGCCTCGGCTTCGAGATCGAGCGGCGCGGGAGTACCGCTGACCTCTCCGAAGAGGGCCTGGTATTCCGATCCGGCCAGGGAGAGCGGTGCGGCCCCGGCGAGGAGCACCGAGTCGCCCTCGCGCCAGCCTTTCGGAACGAGCCGCACGTCCGGCACGAGACCGACAGCGCCGACGACCGGCGTCGGCTGGATCGCGCGGCCATTCGTCTCGTTGTAGAGCGAGACATTGCCGGAGACGATCGGCAGCCCGAGCGCGTCGCAGGCCGCGGCCATCCCGTTGATCGACTCCGCCAGCTCCCAGCCGATCTCGGGTTTCTCGGGATTCCCGAGGTTGAGGCAGTCGGTGAAGCCGAGCGGCTCGCCGCCCGTGCACGCGACGTTGCGCGCGGCCTCGAGGATCGCGAGCGCCCCCCCCGTGAAGGGGTCGAGCCGCGCGACCCGCCCTTGCCCGTCGAGCGTGACCGCGAGCCCGCGGAGCGAGGGGCGCAGGCGCAGGACGGCCGCATCGAGCCCAGGCCGGCGCACCGTTCGCGAGCCGACGAGCTGGTCGTAGCGGCGGAAGACGAACTCACGGCTTCGCAGGTTCGGTGAGGAGAGCAGGGCGGGCAGCGCGTCCGTCAGCGGAGGCGCGGACTCGATCTCGCGAAGCGGCGAGACGGCTCGTGGCTCGCGGATCACGTCGTAGCGCGGGCAGTCCTCGGTCAGGCAGCGCGCGGGAATCTGCCCCACCAGCTCGTCCTGCCAGAACGCGCGCAGCTCTCCGCTCGTCGTCACCTCCCCGATCAGCGAATGGCCGAGCTCCCAGCGGTCGAGCACCTCTCGAACGGCGTCGACCATCTGCGGCCGCACGATCGCGACCATGCGCTCCTGGCTCTCGGAGATCATCACCTCCCACGGCTCCATGTCCACCTCGCGCTGCGGAACCCGGTCGAGGTGGACATCGATTCCGTACTCCGCGGCCATCTCCGAGAGCGCGGAAGCGATTCCGGCGGCCCCGCAGTCCTGCAGCGACTCGACGAGGCCCGCCTGCACGAGCTCGACGGAGGCCTCGATCAGCTTCTTGCCGGTGAAGGGGTCGCCGATCTGGACGGACGGGCGCTTCTCTCTCGAGCCGTCGAGCTCCTGACTGGCCAGCACCGACGCGCCGCCGATCCCGTCGCGCCCGGTTGTGGCGCCGTAGAGAACGATGAGCTGGCCGCTGCCGGTCGCTTTTGCGCGCATGACGCGCTCCACGGGGAGCAACCCGACGCACATCGCGTTCACCAGGCAGTTGTCGCGGTATGTCTCGTCGAAGACGACTTCCCCGCCGACGGTCGGAACCCCGACGCTGTTGCCGTACGCGCCGATCCCGCCGACGGCGCGCGAGAAGGCGTGTCCGGGCTCGGCGAAGCGCAGCCCGTCGAGCAACGCGATCGGGCGCGCGCCCATGGCGATGATGTCGCGGAGGATCCCGCCCACTCCGGTCGCGGCGCCCTGGAAGGGCTCGACCGCGGAGGGATGGTTGTGGCTCTCGACCTTGAACGCGACCGCGAGCCCGTCGCCGAGGTCGAGGACACCCGCGTTCTCGCCTGGCCCCTGCAACACGCGCCCCCCCGCGCTCGGCAGCCGCTTCAGGAGCAGCGCCGAGTGCTTGTAGCCGCAGTGCTCGGACCAGAGGAGCGAGAAGACCGCGAGCTCGAAGTCGTTCGGATCGCGCGCGAGCAGCGAGCAGATGCGGTCGTGCTCTCCGTCGGTGAGGCCGAGGGCCAGGTGGAGCGGCTGTTGCGCCACGCTGCTCAGGAGCTTCGAGTCTAGATGCTTGATCGGAGATTCACGGCGGGCCGGATGACGGCAACGACACGGTGCGCCACTGGCAGGCAGGGCGAGGATCCCTCGCCCTGCACGTAGCCTGGACACGTGAGCCGCTACTGGCCGACGCTGTTGCTCCTGGCCGCGATCTGGGGCGCCTCGTACGTCTGCATCAAGGTCGCCGTCCAAGACATCGAGCCGGCCCCGATGATGGCCATGCGGGCATTCGGAGCCGGGCTCGTCCTCCTCGCCTATCTCGTGGTGACAACTGGAGGCACGCGCGCAGTTAGCGACCTCCGCCGCCACTGGCGCCCCGCGCTCGTGCTCGGGGCGGTCAATGCGGCTATCCCCTTCTGGCTCATCGCGTGGGGTGAGAAGCACATTGATTCGAGCGTCGCGGGTATCGCTCAGGCCACGGTGCCGATCTTCACGTTTCTCCTAGCCGCGCGCTTCCTGCCGCACGAGCCGGTCGGTGTGACGCGCATGATTGGCGTGGCCGTGGGGTTGGTGGGCGTCGCCGTGCTCGCCGGGTTCGATCCCGACGTCAGCTGGCTGGCGGTCATGGGGACGCTCGCACTCGTCCTGTCGTCCCTCTTCTACGCCTCGGCAGGCGTCTATGGCCAGCACAGTGTGCAGTCCGCGCCCGGCCCGGTGCTGGCCACGGGCTCGATGCTCGCCGGAGGGCTCATCCTGCTGCCGTTTGCTCTCTTCCAGCTTCCCGGATCGAGGCCGGACACGGAGACGATCGCCTCCATTCTCGTGCTCACGCTCTTGGGAACGGCCTTCGCCCAGTTGATCCTGTTTCACATGCTGCGGCTCTATGGTTCGCGGCGGCTCTCCCTGGTCACCTACCTGATCCCCGGCTTCGCAGTGTTCTATGGCGCGGTGCTCCTGGACGAGCCGGTAACGGTCGCGGCGCTGGGAGGGCTCGTGCTGATCCTCGGCGGCGTCGCCCTCGCCTCCGGCCAGCAGCTCCTACGCTCGCGTGCGGACGCGCGTGAGGAGCCGGCATGACATCGCTCGTCTGCGACGAGCGGTCGCGGGAGAAACCAGAATTCCCCCGCGTGCCCCTTCCACGGAATCATCGACCAAAGAGCGGCCGATGACAGTGACCATCAGGCGAGCGCGCGCGGACGACGTCGACTTCATCGTCCAGCTCGTGACCCACGAGGACGTCGAGCCGTTCCTGGCCGCGGTCAGCTCCAAGGAGCGGGGCGAGATCCTCGGCGAGATCGAGCGCTCGGAACGCGAGCCCGACGCGTTCGGCGTTTTCGTCATCGAGGTGGATGGCCAGGTGGCAGGGACGATGCGCTTCGAGCTCTCGAATCGCCGCAGTCGGATCGCCCACTTGGGCGGGCTCGCCGTGCACCCGGACTTCCGCGGCGGCAAGGTGGCCGACGAGGCGGCCCGCATCTTCCAGCGGCATCTGTTCGACGACCTCAGGCTGCACCGGCTCGAGATGGAGATCTACGGCTTTAACGAGCGGGCGCTGGCGCACGCCGAGCGATCGGGGTTCATCCACGAGGGCGTGCGCCGGAGAGCCTTCTGGCGAAACGAGCAGTGGGTGGACGGCGTGCGCTACGGGCTCGTCGAGGAGGATCTCGCGGAGGAGCCGCCGTCACCATCGCCCTCCGAAGAGGCCGTCTGAGCCACCACGAGCGCTGCGCGAATCCACCGTGAGTCCGGCCAGCCCTGCAGCCCCCGCTCGCTGCGGTACACGCGATCGCCGAGCGTGACTTCCCTGGAGCCGTTCGTTCCCGGCTCGACGTCGAGCCCGTTGACGCGAACGCTCGGCGACCCCAGGAACCCACGCTTCTTCGCCTGAGCCTGGTTGGTGATCTCGACCACCTTGACATCGGCGGAGACATCGAGTTCGTCGATGACGCGCTCGACGACGATACGGGCCATGCCGCGGCACTGGCAGTCCTTGCGAGCGAGTATCTCGACACGGACCGGGCGTCCAGCCTCGGTCATAGCGGCTCCCCTCCCCAGGTGAGCTCGATCGTTCCTTCCCTGTCTGACGCTACGCCGCTACGGGGGAACTGCAATCCCTCGATCGAGGGATGATCCCCCAATCGAGTGATGCGCACTCGGAATCCGCTAGCGGGAGTTCGAGCGCGCGCAAAGTCTCTGAAGCGGCCGCTAACGCGGCCGGCGAGTGATTGCGGCGGGTGCGGTAGGCTCGGATCATGGCTGACTTCCTGCACACGATGGTGCGCATCACCGACCCGGAGAAGAGCCGCTCCTTCTACGAGGCGCTCGGATTTCGGTTCTCGAACGACATGGACATCGTCCGCGAAGGGCAGCTCGAGGCGACGAACTACTTCTTCTCGATCGGAGACCACGAGAACGTCCTCGAGCTCACGTTCAACCACGACGGCCGCGGCTACGAGCTCGGCACGGCGTACGGGCACATCGCCATCGGCGTGGACGACCTCGACGGCACGCTCGCGACCTTGAGCAGCGAGCACGGGATCGAGCCCGAGCGTCCGCCCTACCAGGTGCGCGAGGGCGGCTCGCGGATCTCCTTCGTGCGCGATCCGGATAGATAGCTAACAACGTTGATTCGGCGACAGACGCTCGTCAGCGCTCGCGCCGACGAGTACGCTGGGCGCCGGGCCGAGGCCTGGGTGGTGTGCCAGGTGCCGACGAAGCAGGGGCGACAAGCACGCGTCCGCGCCTGGTCACGAGCGTCGAGCGCGCCTAGGCTTCAGGCTGTGATCTGCCCAAGCTGCGGCCAGGAAAATCCCGCCGGGTTCCGCCTCTGTGGAATGTGCGGAACGCCGCTCACGGACGCGCCATCCGCGGGGCGCCAGGAGCGAAAGGTACTCACCGTCCTCTTTGCCGATCTCGTCGGCTTCACGTCTCGTTCCGAATTGATGGACCCCGAAGACGTCGGTGCGCTCCTGGGGCCGTACTGGGAGCGGCTCCGGACGGAGCTCGAACACTTCGGCGGCACGGTGGAGAAGTTCATCGGCGACGCCGTCGTTGCGCTCTTCGGCGCTCCGGTCGCACACGAGGACGATC
>JBPCMD010000047.1:0-8057 GCA_051002595.1 Gaiellaceae bacterium | reverse complement strand
CACCGTCGCTGCTCCGGACGCTCCGCTGCTCGAGGCCGAGAGGACAACCCATCGACCGAGCGTCACCCCTTGACGTTTTGCTCCATGTCAGAACTCGAATCAGAATGACGCTTCGTCGCCGGGGCGGGCCGGGCGAGTGCGATGCAAGGACGCAGGGAGCCCCGATATGAGGCATATCGGGGCGACTGAGGACGCCGCAGCGCGCCGCACGGGTCGTTCCGGCGGCTCAAGGCGTCATTTGATTCGAGTTCTTAGTCAGCGTCCGGTGAACTCGGGCTCGCGTTTCTCCAAAAACGCGGCCACACCTTCGGCGCCGTCTTCACTCGCGAGACACCGCCGGAAGCCGTCCGCCTCCCGGCGCAGCCCTTCCTCGAGCGGGAGGTCCCGCGTCGTCCGCGCGAGCTCGCGGAGCACTCCGATCGCGACCGGCGACCGTTCCGCGATCGTGCGGGCGATTCCGAGCGCGCTGCTTGCCAAGTCCTCTTTCGGCACGACTCGCTCGACGAGACCCCACTCGTACGCGGTCCGCGCGTCGATGAAGTCACCGGTCATGTTGAGCAGGAGAGCTCGCCCGATCCCGACGAGCCGCGGCAGACGCTGCGTACCTCCACCCCCCGGAATCAGCCCGAGCTTGATCTCGGGCTGACCGAGCTGGGCGTCTTCCGACGCGACTCGGATGTCGCAGCACATCGCGAGCTCGAGCCCGCCGCCGAGGCAGAAACCGTGAATCGCCGCGACGAACGGCGTGTGGGCGGCGTCCATGCGGGCGCCGAGCCTCTGGAGTCCGCGCGCCGAGCCGCTCTCCTCGGTCGCCGCTTCCCTCAGCGCCGGAAACTCGGAGATGTCCGCTCCGGCGACGAACGCGCGCTCGCCGGCGCCCATGAGCACGATCGCGCGCACGCTGTCGTCGGAGTCGAGGCGCTCGATCTCGGCTTCGAGCTCCTCGAGGAGCGGCGCCGAGAGCGCGTTGACGGGCGGATGGTCGATGGTGACGGTGACGACGTAGCCGTCCTGCACTGTCGAGATGAACTCCACTAGGCGGTCTCCGCCGGCTGCCCCGCGAACTGCTCGCGAAGCGCGGTCTTGCGAAACTTGCCGACCGCAGTCTTCGGGATCTCGTCCACGTACTCGAAGCGCTCCGGCAGCCACCACTTCGCGAAGCTCGGCGCGAGGAACTCGCGCAGCTCCTCGTCGGTCGCCGTCTCGCCCTCCCTGAACACGCAAACCGCGAGCGGCCGCTCCGACCACTTCTCGTCGGGAATCGCGATCACGGCGGCCTCCGCCACCGCCGGGTGCCCCATCAGCGCGTTCTCGAGCGCGACCGTGGAGATCCACTCGCCGCCCGACTTGACGAGGTCCTTCGAGCGATCCTGGATCTCGATGTAGCCGTGCGGCTCGATGGTCACGATGTCGCCGGTCTTGAACCAGCCATCGTCGGTCCAGCGGTCCGCTCCCTCGGGACTGTCGTGATACGCGGAGGAGACCCAGACCCCGCGCACCTCGAGCTCGCCCATCGTCTCACCGTCCCAGGGCACGACTCCCTCGGCCCCACGCGCGCGAATCTCGACGAATGGCGCCGGAACTCCCTGCTTGGCGCGGTACCGGAACTGCTCCTCCTCGGAGAGCTCGAGCTCGCGGCTCGTCAACTCGGAGACCGTTCCCAGCGGGCACATCTCGGTCATGCCCCAGGCCTGCAGGATGCTGAGCCCGTGCCGTTTCTCGAACGCCTCGATCATCGACTGCGGGGCCGCCGAGCCGCCGACGACCATGCGGCGGACTGAGGAAGTGTCCCACTTTCCCGGGTTCGCGTCGAGCTCCTTCAGGATCCCCATCCAGATCGTCGGCACGCCCGCCGTCAACGTGACCTTCTCCTGCTGGAACGCCTCGAGCAGGCTCTCACCGTCGAGGAACGGCCCGGGAAAGACCTGCTTGGCGCCCACGAACGTGCACGTGAAGGGAAAGCCCCAGGCGTTCGCGTGAAACATGGGGACGACGGGCAGCACGGTGTCATTCTCGGTCACCGCGAGCACGCCCGCCATCGTCGAGGCGAGCGTGTGCACGGCGATCGCGCGATGCGAGTAGACCGCGCCCTTCGGCTGACCCGTGGTGCCGCTCGTGTAGCACATGGCAGCGGCGGCTCTCTCGTCGATCTCGCGATCGCCGAGATCATCTGGTTCTGCGCTTGCGAGCAGCTCCTCATACTCGATCGCGCCGCCTGGCGTCGGCCCGTCGCCGATCGCGATCACATGCTCGAAGCCGGCGCGCTCACGGAAGTTCTCGACCAGCGGCCAAAGCACCTTGTCCGCGATCAGCACTTTGTCGCCCGCGTGGGTGGCGATGTAGGTCAGGTCGTCCGGGTGGAGCCGCAGGTTGAGGGTGTGCGTGACCATCCCGCCGACGGGGACGCCGATGTAGATCTCGAGGTGCTGATAGTGGTTCCAGGCGAAGGTTCCGACGCGGTCGCCGTCTTCGAGGCCGAGCTCCTTGCGGAGCGCGGCGGCGAGACGGCGTGCCCGTGGCGCGAACTCCGCGTACGTGTAGCGATGCCAGCTCTTGTCGGGAAGTCGGGTGACGATCTCGCGGTCGCCGAAGAGCTGCTCGCCGCGGCGTAGGATCGCCGGCACGTTCAGCTGGTAGTCCATGATCAGGCCTTCCACCTCAGCCTCCTTGGGTGAGTGGGACCGGGGTCTGGCTGACACCAGATCCCGAGCCGGTTGCGTCCAGCAGGGATGCGGCGACCTCGGCCCGGAGCGTGGAGCTCGAGGCCGCGAAGCTCTCGATCCAGAGCGCGCGCTTGTACAGCCGGTGCAGGACGTGCTCCCAGGTGAAGCCGATGCCCCCGTGCACCTGGATCGCGGTCTCGCAGACCTGCACCGCGGCCTCGGCTGCGAACGCCTTCGCCGCCGCGGCCGCGATCGGCGCTTGGTCATCGTTCTCGGAGACGCACCAGGCCGCCCAGTACGAGAGCGAACGCGCGAGCTCGAGACGTGTGTAGGCGTCCGCGAGCGGGTGCGATACGGCCTGATAGGCGCCGATCGGCCTCCCGAACTGCTCGCGCGTTTGAGCGTACTCGATCGCGTATTCGAGCGCGCGCCGCGCGACACCGCACGCCTCGATCGCGAGTGCCGCAAGCGTGCGGTTTCGGATCTCCTCGAGCACCCCGGAGTCGGCGAGGCGACGTCCTGGCTCTCCGCCGCGGACGACTCCGACCGGGCGCGTCTCATCGGTTGTCGAGAGGATCTCGCGCTCGGCGCCGTCGAGCTCGTAGATCCCGTCGCCACCGACGATCGCGATTCGGTCGGCGGTATCGAGGTCGGGCACGAGCGGGCCGAAAGCGAGCGTCCAGCTGGTCTCGCCGGCGGCAACCTCCGCCTTCAGGTCGTCGGGCAGCGCAGGCAGCGCGGCGGCCATGGTCGAGAAGAACGGTCCTCGGTAGAGCGCACGTCCGAGCTCCTCGTGGAGCACGGCCTCCTCCACGAACGTGAGCCCGGCGCCTCCGTCCTCCTCCGCGATCGAGACGCCAGTCCAACCGAGCTCGGCGAGCTTCTTCCACGACGGATCCGCGTTGGCGGCGAGGAACGCGCGAGCTTCCTCGCGAAGCGCGTCCTGCTCGGGTGTGAAGGTGAAGTCCATCAGCGCGATTTCGGAAGCCCGAGCACGCGCTCCGCGACGATGTTGCGGAGCACCTCCGAGGTGCCTGCCTCGATCGTGTTTCCGCGACTCCTGAGCTGCTGGTGCTGCCAGTAGCCACCGTAGGGCGCGTTCTCGTCGGCGAGAGCCGCGTCCGGGCCGAGCAGCTCGAGCGCCAGCTTGGTCACGCGCTGGTTGGCCTCCGACCAGACGAGCTTGGAGATCGAGCCTTCAGGCCCGGGCATGCCGGTCTTGACAAGCTTCGAGAGCGCGCGGTAGTTGGTGAAGCGAAGCGCCTGCGCCTCGATCCAATCACGCGCGATCCGATCGCGCTGCAGCGGATCGGCGCCGCGGTCGCGGGCCAGCGCGGCGAGCTTTCGCACCTGCACCTCGAGCGCGGCCTGGAGCGCGAAGCCGAGAGTGCCGCGCTCGTGCAGAAGAGTCGTCATGGCCACCTGCCAGCCACCGCCGATCTCGCCGAGGACGTTCTCCACGGGCACCTCGACTCCGTCGAAGAAAATCTCGTTGAACTCGGACTCGCCGGTGATCTGGGTGAGCGGTCGCACGTCGACTCCCGGCGTGTTCATGTCGACGATCAGGTACGTGAGGCCCGCGTGTCGCGTCGATTGCGGGTCGCTGCGCGTGAGCAGAATGCAGAAGCTCGCGAGGTGGGCGAAGGACGACCACACCTTCTGCCCGTCGACGACGAAGTGGCCGTTCTCCTGGCGCGCGCTCGTCCGCACGCCCGCAAGGTCCGAGCCTGCTCCGGGCTCGGAGAAGCCCTGGCACCAGATCTCCTCGGCGGAGAGGATCGGCTCGAGGTAGCGCGCCTTCTGCTCTTCCGAGCCGTGGGCCATGATTGTCGGCCCGGCCATGCCGAGACCGATAACGCCGATGTGCGGCGGCGCCTCGGCGCGTGCCATCTCCTCGAGGAAGATCGCCTGGTGGGTGTACGAGGCGCCGCTGCCGCCGTACTCCGTCGGCCAGGTCAGCCCCGCGTAGCCCGCCTCGTGGAGCGCGCGGCTCCAGGCGCGCATCTCGGGCCCGTCGAAGCGAGCGCCGCCGCCGCGGTGTCCTTGCAGCTCCTCGGGGAGGTTCTCCTCGATCCAGGAGCGAAGCTCGCCCCTGAACGCAGCTTCCTCGGCGGTGTCCCGCAGATCCATCCGACCGATCGTAGTGCCTTCAGGGGAGCATGGGGACCGATTCGTTCCGGAGGGCGCCCCGTTTCCGAGCGGGCGATCTCGGCGAAGCGCTTGACTCTCGTATCTTGGGATGCGCCGATGCATGGTGGTGAGCCACAGCCAAGCCCGAGGATGGAACACGGAAGACTTGACCCCTGCTCTCTGGAAGAACTGACCCCGGCTCGGAAGGCTTGTGGCGAACCGGCGCACGTGCAACAGGGGAGACCTGACCCCTGTTGCACGAAAAGGCAGTTTCATTGCAACAGGGTCGGGTCTCCAGTGTTGTGCAACAGGGTCAGGTCTCCAGTGTTGCGGTGCGCTGGCGGCGAAGCCGTCGGCTGACTGTCGAGGGGTCGATGCCGAGATGCCGGGCGATCTCTCGGACGCCGTAGCCATGGCTGCGGGCGGCCACGAGCGCGCTTCGCTCAGGTGACGCCAGCAGGTCGGTAAGAGCAGGTCGCGGACTCTGGAAGTAGCGGCGAGGGACTCCCGGGGCAGGTTCTAGGCGCGCGAGCGTCATCGCGACGAACTCGTCGTCGCCGTCGATCAGGGGATGAGCCGGAGGGCCGTCCTCGTCCTCCTGCTCGCAATGCGCGCGGTAGCGCTTGAGCGCGCTCGCGCGTGGTTCGCCGAAGTGGGTGAGGAGCCGCGCACGGTCGAGGAGCCAGCGCGGCTCCTGCCCGAGCGCCGCGCGGTGACTCGACCAGCGCCACTCTGCCGGGTGGTGACAGAGGCCGGCGCGGACGGGGTTTCTGACGATGTAGCGCACGGCCGAGAGAAGATGGGCGTCCTCCTGCACGACCCGCGCCCGATAGCGGCCCTGGAAGAGATGTCCGACGCGGGCGTGACGTCGGTTGAAGGACTGCGCGTAGACGCCGTTCAGCTGGCGCATCCCGCGCGAGAGGTTCGCAAGCGGCGTCTGGACGAGCAGGTGATAGTGATTCGTCATCAGGCAGTAGGAGAGGATGCGCCACTGGTAGCGCTCGACCCCCTTCGTGAGGAGCTCGAGGAACAGGCGCCGATCGCCGGCGTTACGGTAGATCGCCGCGCGCTCGTTGCCTCGTGCGCTCACGTGGTAGAGGCCATCCGGCAACAGCGGTCGGGGCGGACGGGCCATCGCTCGCGCTCGAGGCTAACCACCTCGCAAGCCAGGTTGAGCGCGCGCGGAGCGCTTGTTGCAAAATTGGCACACGTGCAACATGGGAGACCTGACCCCTGTTGCAGACCCCTGTTGCAGCTCGAGGCCTAGCCGCGATCGAGCCCGGCCGCTGCGCCGATGCCCTCGCGGTCGTCCCGGAGGGCCATCTCGGCATCCCGCGCGTCGTCCATCGACCTCTCCGTGGCAGCGGTGAGAAGCTCGAGCTGATCGTCGAGGATGCCGACGCGCTCCGGTGGCGCGACCGACTTGAGATCCGTGAGCGCGGCTTTCAGCCGACGAGAGACTTGGGGCGACCCTGCCCCGGCCAGTCGGATCTCGTCGAAGGCGAGGTGGACGTAGGCCTCCCACGTCATCGCAACCACGACCAGCCTCACCTCCCCTTCTTCATCGCGGCACCGGCCGTCCGGGAACGGTCTTCGCGCGAGCTGTCTCAAAAGATCGTGTAACCGATCGAGGGCCTGCACGGCTGTCGTCGGATCTTGGAACGGCGAGTCGGCGAGCGATCGTTCGGCGATGTCGACGAGCAGCCGGACACCGTAAGCGACGTCCTCGTCGAGCGTCGGCTCCAAGGCGAGGATCAAGGCTTCGTGTAGTCGATCCTCGTCCAGGCCGTTCGGCTCGCCATGCACTCGGAAGAGCGGCGCGTCGGCCGGAACGAACTCGCCCAGCGCCGGGACGAGCTCTAGCAGGCAGCCTGCTCGTCGGGCCTCCTCGACGAGCTCCTCCGAGCCGATCGTGGTGATCACGCCGGACTTTCTGGCTCTCACGACCGGAGCAGAGCCCGGCTCTGGTTCAAGAGCTGGGCCCTTGTCCGGGTACTTGCGATCCAGGAGCTTGCGGGTCTCCTTGCCGACGAGCTCGATGAGCGCGGAGACGCGGAGCGCCTGGCCGATGTGGTGCACGTAGACGACGAGAACGGCGATGCTGACGAGCACGAGGACGAACGCCGTCACGATTGCGATGCCCGGCACCTGGCCGGTACCGTCGCCGTTGTTGATCACCTCGCGCACAGCGAGGATGGCATGCACGAACGTCGCCACGAAGAGGCCGATCGCGAGCTGGCTCGGCTTGTCGCGCAGGATGCGCTGGACGATCCGTGGGGAGAACTGCCCCATGGCAAGCTGGACGACGACCATGGTGATCCTGAGCACCAGCGCGGCCAGGCTGACCATTGACGCCGCGATGGTGGTCAGGATCACGGTCGCCGCGTCCGGTCCACCGACGAGACTCGGGGGAAGCGCCTCGTAGTCGAAGTAGCGGTCGAGAGCGATCGTCCCGAACGAGAGAACGACGCCAGCGAGCACGCACCATCACCGGCACGAACCAGAGGCTCGACTTGAGGTGGATGAGCAGCTTGGACAGTCTCATGCGGCCCTCCCAAGCCACCCGTTCGATGTCGCCGGAAACGACAATGTGGGCTCCTGGGACAGCGAGTGATGCATTGATGACTAGAAATTTGATGCTACGATGTGAGAGTGCGTACGACCGTCACCCTCGATTCCGATGTCGAGATCCTCGTCAAGAAGCTGATGTGGGAGCGAGGCCTGAGCTTCAAGGAAGCGGTGAATCTCGCCATCCGCTCGGGGCTCGCGCCGAAGGACGATGACGCCGCATTCGTGACGCGGACCTTCGACATGGGGAAGCCCCGCGTGCCACTCGAGAAGGCGCTGCAGCTCGCGGGTGAGCTCGAGGACGAGGAGCTTGTCCGCAAGATCGCGCTCCGAAAGTAGGGCGCGTGAAGCTGGTCGACGCCAACGTGCTCCTGTACGCAGTCAACGAAGCGACCCCACGACATCGCGAGGCGCGGGCATGGCTCGAGGGGGCGCTCACCGGCAACGAGACGGTCGCCTTCGCGTGGATCGCGTTGCTCGCGTTCCTCCGACTGGCGACCCACGAGGCGGTGTTCCCGCGCCCGCTGGCCTCGAACGACGCGATCGACGTCTTGCGAAGCTGGCTGGCTCGACCCACCGCGGTGATCGTGGAGCCTACGGGCCGACATCTCGACGTGGTCGCCGAGCTTCTGTCTGGCGTAGGCACCGCCGGGAATCTCGTCAACGACGTCCATCTGGCGGCGCTCGCGCTCGAGC
>JBPCMD010000046.1:0-15128 GCA_051002595.1 Gaiellaceae bacterium | reverse complement strand
GCGGCCGGTACTGGAAGAAGATGATCGCGGCTGCGAAGGTGGCAACCGCCGCGAGCGTCAGGACATCGGTGGTCGAGACACCGAGGATGCTCCCGAACAACGCCGCGTCGAAGCTCTGACCCGCGCGGCCGAAGATCGCGAAGAGCGCAAGGCCCAGCGCGAACGAAGCGGTCGTGATCACCCCGATCGCCGCATCCGCCCCGATCGTCCGCCGGCGCGTGACGCCGTTGATCGCGAGCGCGGACGCGATTCCCCAGATGCCGGCGCCGATGAAGACGCTGACCCCGAGCAAAGCGCTCGCCGCAAAGCCGCCGAAGATCGCGTGGGAGAGCCCGTGCCCGATATAGCTCATACCCCGCTGGACGACGTAGACACCGACGAGCCCGCACAGCGCTCCCGCGATCGTCGCCACTGCGAGTCCGTTCCGGAAGAACTCGAACTGATACGGCTGCAGCAGCTCCTCGATCATGCGACTGCCTCCTCCAGTTCGTGGACGTGACCGGGAAGGGCGACGTCGTGCGGCCGATCGACCACGATGCAGACACCGTGGTGGACGAGCACGTCCATCGAGGCTCCGAACGTCTGCTCGAGCGTGGCGGGCGTGAGCACGTCGACCGGCGGGCCGACCGCTACGACGTGGCGATTGAGGCAGACGAGCGACGGCATGTGCGTCGCGATGCCGTTCAGGTCATGAGTGGTCAGCAGGATGGTCAGACCGTCCCGGTTCAACTCACCCAAGAGGTGCAGGAGCTCGTGCCGAATCCGCGCGTCGACGCCCGCTGTCGGCTCGTCCAGCAGGAGCAGGTCCGGATTCCGGAGGAGTGCCCGCGCGAGGAAGACTCGCTGCTGCTGGCCGCCCGAGAGCTCGCGGATGTGGCGTTCGGCCAACCCGCCGATGTCGAGCCGCTCGAGGACGGCCTGCGCCTCCATCCGCTCGTAGCGGCTCGCCCACGGCAGAAAACGCCTTCCCGTGCGTCCCATCAGCACGCACTCGCCGACCGTGACCGGGAACGACCAGTTCACCGTCTCGACCTGTGGGACGTAGGCGAGTCGCAGCCCGTCTCGGCGATGGAGGTTGCCCAGCACCGGCCGCACGGAGCCGAGAATCGTCCGGAGCAGGGTCGTCTTACCGGCCCCGGAGGGGCCGACCACACCGACCATGGCCCCGTCCTCGATCGACAGGTCGACCCCTCTGAGCACAGCCTCGCTGTGGTAACGGCAGGTGACGCCGTCGAAGCGAACGAGATCCGACGCGCCGATCACTGCGGATACTCGGCCTCGTCCGGCGCGACGTTCGTGGGCGTGAAAGCCTCGAGCGCGCTCGCGTCGCCGCCGAGCGCCTCGGTCATCGTCACGTAGTCGAAGTGCATGAGGCCGACCCAGGAGTGCTCGGGGTCGCCGGGCGCGCCCGGAAGATCATCGTCGCGCAGTACGTCGACGTAACGCGCGCCGGTCTCCTTGCCGATCTGCTCGAGCACAGGGCTCGGGAACACCTCAGAGCCGAAGATCGCGGGCACCTTGCGATCCCGGACCTGCTCGATCAGCCCGGCGACGTCCTTCGGGGTCGGATCCTCGAAGTCCGACACCTGGATGGCGCCGATGACGTTCCAGTCGTAGTCCCGGGCGAAGTAGGCGTAGGCGTCGTGATAGGTCAAGAGCTCGCGCTTCGGGATCGTCGAGAACGACTCACGCATCGCTCCGTCGAACTCGGCGACCATGGAGGCGAACTTGTCGTAGTTCTCCGCGTAGTAGTCCGCGTTGTCGGGATCGCGGGCAGAGAGATCGTCTCTGGCGACCTCCGCGTAGCAGAGCGCGTGCCGCGGGTTCGTCCAGAGATGTGGGTTCGGCTTGCCTCCAGACTTCGGGAACGAGAAGTCGTACGCGTAGTCCTTTTCCTCGATGCACTTGGAGCCGAGCTCGACGAGCTCTGCTCCATCGGCCAGGTTCGCCTCCGCCAGCTCCTTGGTGGGCTCCTCGAGCACGAGACCGTTGATGTAGACGACGTCGACCGACGAGAGCAGCTCTGCGACGCTCGGCTCCGGCTCGAATGTGTGCGAGTTCGTCCCCTCCGGGACGATCCCGGTGATCTGTACCCGATCGCCGCCGATATTCGAGACGATGCTCGTGATCGGGGCGACGGTCGTCGCGACTGCGAGCCTGTCGCCGTCGGTCGCTTCATCGGAGCTGCTTCCGCCGCAGCCTGCCGCCACCAGCACCAGTGCGCTGATCGTCGCGACTCCGAATACAGACCTCGTCCTCACCACGTTCTCCCTTCGCATCGGGTTATCAGATGCGAGTGATTCGCAGGAGCGACTCTATCGGTTCTAGATGACTCCTGGGAGAGCGCGCGCCGTCATCACGACGCCGATGCCGAGCACGAGCAGCGCGCTCACCGCAGGGAGCGCGCGCACGAGCCGACCCTCGAAGCTGACCCGCTTGAAGGTGCTGCGGGCGCCGATCGCGATGAGGCCGATGGCGGAGATGACCGACGCGAGGCCGATGCTGAAGGCGACGATGAGGACGAGCCCGAACGCCACCCGGTGCAGGGAGATCGCGGCGAGGAGGACGACGAGCGCGGTCGGGCAGGGCAGGAGCCCGCCTGAGATGCCGACCGCGATCAACCCTCGCTTGCCGCTTCCCGGCGCCGGAAGGTGCGCGCGTACATGTTCTTCGGGAGTCATCGCGGCGTGACTGTGAGCGTGATGTCCGTGGTGGTGATGGTGGTCGTGAGCGTCGTGGTGGTCGTGTTCTGAACGGCTTCCGCGCGCGGTGAGCACGCGCTGACGGACGACGACCACGCCGACGGAGACCACGAGGATCGCCGAGATCAGGTTCATCCACGGATAGAGGTCTTCGGGAACGATGAACTCGGAGAGCCCCAGCGTCGCGAGGCCGAGCGCGAAGACGCCGATCGTGTGCGTGACGGTGACGATTCCCCCGAGCGCGAGCGCATCGCGCGGGCGACCCTTCGTACCCATGAGGTACGCCGCCACGATCGCCTTGCCGTGCCCGGGCGTCAGCGCGTGCGCAGCACCCCAGAAGAGCGCGAGCACGAGAGCGACGAGCACGAAACCGATGCTGAGGTCGTCGCGCTCGATCAGTGAGGAGAAGCCTCCTGTGCCGACCCCCGCGTCGCGCATCGGCGCACTGATCGGCTCGGATGAGAGCCGCGGCTCGACACCTGTCGTGTCGCCGCCTTCCACCCGTACGGATGCGGAGGTGAGGTTGAGCGGGCTTTTCAGCAAGCTCTTCGGATACGCGCGTAGACGGTCGCTGACGCTGGCGGTGGGCACCGTGGAAGACGCGAGCTCCGCCCCGCGCTCGGCACGGACGACGAGCTCCTTCCAGCCGATGCGGGACGCGAACGCGTTGTTCGCGATCTCGACGGTGGCGGTGGCATCGGAGCCCGAGGTCCCGCCGTCGAGCACGACCTCGAGCCGAGTCGTTCGCAACGAAGCGACTCCGGGCGGAAAGGCGAGGCGATGCCGAATCTCGGTCAGCCGGCGCGGGGCGCCGTCGACACGAAGCTCGAGGCCGCGCCGCAGCGTCGCGGCGAGGGAGCTCGCGTACGGCGCGCGTCCAAGACGGTCCCGCTCTGCCTTCGCCTGAAAGGTCGGGATCTCCGCCAGATCGAGCACTGCGACCACGTACAGGCGATCTCCGGAGGCGATGACCTCGACGTACTGATTCGTGGTGAAATTCCCGAGGGGATGCGCGGTCGCGACCGCAGGTACGACGAGCAGCCCCAAGATCGCAAGCGCAAGGGCGAAAGCAAGAACGATGCGGCGCCTCACGAACGTTGTTCGCACGACTTCGACGGTTGGTTCGGACCATGACGACGCGGTTCAGGCCGCTTGATTCTCCGATTAACGCGCCCGTCTCATCCCACGTCTGCGTTGAACCAAAACCTCGTCGTACGCGAAGAATGTTTCGTGGAAGCGCTTTCCTCGACCCCGCTGCTAGCGTACGCCGTCCAGCCCAGCTGGTCCATGCGCAAGCACCACGCTCACCTTTCCGACGAGGCCCTGGTCGCGCAAGTCGCTCGCGGCGACGAGGATGCGCTCTCGGAGCTCTACGACCGCGTCGGCCGAATCGCGTACGGGCTCGCGGTTCGCGTGCTCCGCGACGAGCGGCTTGCGGAGGATGCGGTGCAAGAGGGCTTTCTCGCCGTGTGGCGCAGCGCCGCGTCGTTCCGCGCGGAGCGAGCGAAAGCAAGCACCTGGATACTCACACTCGTCCATCGTCGCGCGGTCGACCTCGTTCGGCGTGAGGAGAGACGCCGTACTGAGCCCCTGGGCGAGGAGTTGCCGACCGGCAGCGGCCAGGAGTCCGAGTCCACGGACGAGGCCGCCTGGCTTCGCTTCGAGCGAGAGCGTGTCCAGTTGGCGCTCAAGCAGCTTCCGGATGTGCAGCGGGAGGCGCTCGAGCTCGCGTATTACGGCGGCTTCTCCCAGTCCGAGCTCGCACAGCGGCTCGGCGTTCCGCTCGGGACGATCAAAAGTCGGATGTTCTCGGGGCTCGGGCGACTCCGAGAGATCCTCGACGAGTCGACGCAGGAAGGGTCATGGAAACCGGAATTCACGAGCTGACCGCCGGCTTCGCCCTCGACGTGCTCGATGCCGACGAGCGCTGGGCGTACGAGGCCCACCTCGCAGAGTGCGAGCGGTGCCGCGAGGAGCTGACGTCCTTCTGGGAGACGACGGAGGCGCTCGCGATCGCCACTTCCGGCCCCGCGCCGAGTCTGGATCTTCGAGGCCGCATTCTCACCGCGGCTCGCGCTGAGCGGCAGGTGGTCGTTCCTCTGGAGCCGCGCCGGCGACGATTGGCTCCCGTGCTGGGGGCCGCGGCGGCAATCGCGGCGGTCGTCGCGCTGGCGGTGGGTCTCTGGGCCACGCAGCTCTCGGGCGATCTCGACGACGCGCGTCTCGCGCTCGAGCGAGAACGACAGGCGGCGGCGGTCCTTGCCGACCCGAACGCACGAACCATCGCGCTCGAGACGGGCGACGGCCGGCTCGTGGTGGAGGACGGCGGTCGCGCCGTGCTCGTCTTGGACGGGCTCGGCCCCGCGCCGGAAGGGAAGACCTACGAGCTGTGGATCTTCGAAGGCGAGAACGCCTCTCCCGCCGGTCTATTCAGCGGGCGAGACGGGCTCGACTGGGTCGGCCTCGACGGGGCCGTCGACGCCGGTGACGTCGTGGCCGTGACGATCGAGGACGCAGGAGGGGTCGAAGTCTCCGCCAACGATCCGATCGTCGAGTCGGCGCCCGTCTGAGCGCGGCGCCCGACGCCGGCGATCAATCAGCGATCGGGAATTCCCGATCGAGCATCCAGAGGCTTGATGTGAAATTCACGGCGGGCCGGATGACGGCCACGACACGGCGCCGGATCGCCACCCCTCCCTCGTCGTCCAGGCTTACCAGCCATTGACGACGGGTGAGTGCGTCGCCCGGCTTGGTCGTGACCGCCCCCGGCGGCGCGTCAATTTCACATCAAGCCTCTAGACTGGCGTTCTTGCGGGCTCGGAAGGAAAGAAGGCCGCCGCGTCGGCGGCGCCGACTTCGCAAGCGCCGACTTGCGGCCCTCCTCGGCGTCCTGACCGCGCTCTCGATGCTCGCGTTCATGTTCGGGCTCGTGCATGCGGTGGCGAGCGAGATCCCCTCTCTCGATCCGGCAATGCAGCGCTCGGATGTGGACACCGTCGTCTACGCCTCGAACGGCCGGCGGGTGCTCGCCGTGCTGCGAGGCGAGGAGAGCCGCGTCCTGGTCTCCACCGAGGAGATCGCGCCGATCATGCGGCAGGCGATCGTCTCGGTCGAGGATCAGCGCTTCTTCGACCACAAGGGCATCGACGTTCGCGGCGTCGCGCGAGCGCTCTGGGCCGACGTTCGCCGGCAGGCGATCGTCGAAGGCGGATCCACCATCAACCAGCAGTTCGTCAAGAACGCCTACATCCGCAACGAGCGGACGCTCGCGCGCAAGGTGCGGGAGGCCGCCCTCGCCTGGCAGCTCGAGCAGCAGTGGAGCAAGGACCGCATTCTCACCGCGTACCTGAACACCATCTATTTCGGGAACGGCGCCTACGGGATCCAGCAGGCCTCGCGAGCGTACTTCGGGAAAGGCGCAACCCAGCTCGAGCTGCACGAGGCCGCGTTGCTCGCGGGAATCCCCGCCGATCCCGCGCGGTACGACCCCGTCACCCGCCCGCGCAGCGCAAAGGAGCGACGGCGGCACGTCCTGGGTCTCATGCTCGAGCAGGGAAAGATCACCCGCGCCGAGCACCGGCGCGCGGGCGAAGCCCCTTTGCCCGTTTCCGAGAGCATCCGGCTACCCGACACGCGAGGCCCAGCTCAATACTTCGTGAACTACGTCAAGGATCAGCTGGTGGAGAAGTACGGCGCAGGGAACGTCTTCGGCGGCGGACGCCATGTCACGACGACCATCGACCTCGAGCTGCAGAAGCGCGCCCGGGCCGCGATCGAGAAGATCCTGCGCGATCCGGACGGCCCGGCGGCCGCGCTCGTCGCAGTCGAGCCGGCGACCGGGGCCGTACGAGCGATGTTCGGCGGCCGGAACTTCCGGGAAAGCCAGTTCAACCTCGCCGCCCAGGCCGAGCGGCAGCCCGGCTCGGCGTTCAAGCCGATCGTACTCGCGACGGCGATGCGCGAAGGGATCTCGCCGGCGACCGCTCTCGAGTCCCGGCCGGTCTCGATCGACGCGGGCGACCGGATCTGGAAGGTGACGAACTACGACCACACGTATCTCGGCGGTGTGAGCCTGAGCCGCGCGATGGTGTCCTCGGACAACACGGTGTACGCGCAGCTCACCGACATCGTCGGGCCGAAGCAGATCGTGAAGACGGCGCACGCCCTCGGCATCAAGAGCCCGCTCGACTCGTATTTCTCGATCGGGCTCGGCTCCGGCGCCGTGAATCCGCTCGAGATGGCGCGCGCGTACGCGACCATCGCGAACGGGGGGAGGCGGGTCGATGGCGCGATCTTCGGTGACACCCCTCGCGTCATCGAGAGCGTCGATCGGATTCGGGCGGGGCGAGTCGAGGACAACGCGCCGGTTCCGACCCAGGTTTTCGAAGCAGACGAAGCTGCAGTGCTCACCGACATCCTCCAGGACGTCGTGAGCTCCGGCACGGGCGCCCGCGCCCAGATCCCCGGACTGAGCGTCGCGGGCAAGACGGGAACGACCGATAATTACGCCGACGCGTGGTTCGTCGGCTACACGCCCGCTCTGGCGGTCGCAGTCTGGGTCGGATATCCGGACAGACTGCGGCCGATGCGAACCGAGTTCGGCGGCGAGCCGGTCACCGGCGGCACCCTGCCGGCACAGATCTGGAAGGTATTCATGTCGAGCCTGGACGAACCGGACGAGAACCTCGCCTTCGAGTATCCGCCCTACCTGGGAGGGACGGCAGCTTGGGTCGTGAGGCGGGAAGGGGAATGGCAGGTCGACAACGGCCTCTGCCGGGGTGCGAGGCGGCTCGTCTACTTCTCCGGACGAACTCCCGACAAGACCGCAGACTGCAAGGCGAACGAGGTTCAGATTCCCCGAGTTGTCGGGATGACGGAGCCGGTGGCGGTCGCCCTATTGGCTGCGCAGCCGCTCGAGTCGACAGCGCTCTACGTGCCGGCGAGACCGGGCCGCCGACCAGGTCTCGTCGTCGGCCAGGATCCGCGGACGGGCGGTCTTTCGGCGGGCGCCTCGGTGCGGCTCAAGGTGACGGTGGCCCGCCACGGGCTCGTGCCGAACTTCGTCGGGTCGAGCCTCGCAGGCGCAACCCGCGAGGTTCGACGCCTTCGGCTTAGGGCCCAGGTCGTGTCCGGGTCAGGTCCGAGGGGGGTCATCTTCAGGCAGAGCCGGGAGGCCGGCGTCGCCGCCACTCCGGGCCTGAAGATCAGGCTCGTGGTCGGGGACGGCTCACGAAGGGCGAATTCCTGAGCGTGTAGCGCCACGGGCGCTCGCGCGCGCGCGTGATTCCGACCCGCGGGCCGCGCATGATCTCCGGCGCATGCCCCGGGGAATGAAGCTCGAAGGTCGGGCGTTCGAGCGGCAGCCCGTCATGCTCGCCGCCGATGCCGAGCGCTTGGCAGAGGCGGCCAGGGCCCGAGCAGAGGAGCGTGCTGTCGTCGAGCCCGCGGCGGGCTTGCATGCGGGCGATGCCGTGGATCGGCTCGAGCGCGCGGAGCAGCACCGCGGCGCCGAACTCGTCCTCGCCGCAAACGACGTTGGCGCACCAGTGGATCCCGTACGAGCGGTAGACATAGAGGCGCCCCGGCGGCCCGAACATCGTCGCGTTTCGTCTCGACCGACCCCGGTAGGAATGGCTCGCTGGATCGTCCGGCGCGTACGCCTCGGTCTCGACGATGATGCCGCCGACCCCGTCCACCAGAAACACCGCTCCGATCAGACCGCGGGCGACCGCATGCACGTCTCGAGCGAAAAACGTGCTGCTGAGGGCGGTGGGAAGCGCCAACCTCAGAAGAGCTGTTCGGCCTCCGAGGGTCTCGCGGTCGCCGCCAGAAGCCGACGGGCCCGGCGCCCGAGGTCACCCAGGTCGACCCGCCCTTCCTCCGCGGCGGCGGCGAGGCGCTCCGCGAGGTCGAGCGCCTGGTCGAGGACGACCGAGCCCCCGCCCTCGTGCCCCATGTCGTGCAGGATCGTGCGCTCGGTGCGAGACGCGACGACCGCTTCCGCGACCCCTTCGATCCAGACCCGCGTCCGCCTTCCGCCTCCGCGATCGTCGCCGACGAGCGGCTCGAGCGCGTAGATCTTGTCCGCGCGCGCGTACTTGCCGAAGCCGAGGAAGACCATGCGGGCGGGCGTCACCGCCCGGAGTATGACGTTGCTAAGAGGCGTACGAGGATGCCGTCGAACCGCGCCAGGTCGCGCGCGGCGGCTGGCGAGAGTGTCGGGACGACGTGTGTGAGCGACTCGAGAATGGTGAGCCTCGCGGTCGGGCATGCCTCTGCGAACGCGAGCGCGTCAGCCAACGAGATGTACTTGTCCGCGCGAGCGACGACGAGCTCGACCGGCGCCACGAGCCGGCTGGCGACGATGATCGGAGACAGCAGCTCGACACCGGCTCGGAGCGCCTCCGGGAGCGCAGCGTAGAGATCGTCGAAACGCTCGGACGCCTCGTTCGAGAGCAGCTCGACGGCCGCGCGCGCAGAGCTCCCCAACCCGTGTCGGGGCCACTCGCGCAGGCATGCGAGAGGCTCGGCCGCATAGTCGTCCAGCGATTGCAAGCGCGCGCGAAGCGCCGTGCGCTCTTCTCCCGGCGGAAGGCAGGAGATCACCGACTTGGCGATGACGAGCTTGAAGAAGTCGCCGGAGACGAACGGCACGAGCGTCTCGCCGTCGCGGTACACCCCGGTCGTGATGACGCGGATCGCCTCGGAGACGTCGTTGAGCGGCGCGAGCGCGAGGACGATCGACACCCGCTCGGCCAAGCTCGGGTCGGCTGCGGCGAGGAGCGCGAGCGTTCCTCCCCCCGACACGCCGACGAGCGCTACGTGGCCGTGCGCGACGTCCGTCCGGGAAAGCGCCCCTCGGACCGCGGCTCGCGCCTGCAGAACCGATGTCGGCGTCAGCTCCCCTGTGGCCAAACCCTCGGGCTCGACGAGGATCGCCAGCCGGCCGGACGCCGCGAGGCCGCGTGCGATGGCGACGAGGCCCGGATGCGCGCGTCCGCGCCTCGTTATCCCAGGGAAGAGGACGACGGCTGGCCACGGCCCTTCGCCACGCCCCGGTCGGATCACGGATGCCGCCACGCCGCCGACGATCGCCTCGTCCTCGCGCGCTTTCCCGACGAGCACGCGGACGATGCTCCCGAGCACGCGACCGTCGTACACGGCCGCCAGCGCAAGCGGGAGTCGGGCCTGCGAGCGCACGAGCGCGGGCCACCTCGAAGGGCGTCTACGCATGTGCGGGAAGGGCCTCGTGGCGATTGCTCTCGCGCAGCAGGACGAGTGTGGCGATCGCGGCCAGGACGACGATCACGAGCCAGACGGGACGCAGTCCCGGCACGAGCGCCGGCGGGATGTCCACATCGGTCCACCCGCGCTTGACGAGCTGCTCGCGCCACAGGTCCTGGGCGAGGTTGACGGCGCCGTAGGCGAACATCGTCCCCAGGTAGCCGGTGGAGACGACACGAAGGAAGCCCGGCGCGATCCGAACGCGGGACAGGAGCAAGGCCGTCAAGATCAGGAGCGCTCCGTCGCCGCCGTGGTGATGGCCGAGATGGACGGCGGCGATCACGCTGCCGTCGCTCTCCGGATACGGCTCCTCACCGAGAAAGACATCGCCCGGCAGGTGAAACCCGAGCTCGGCGGCCAGCCATGGCAGCGACAGGAGGATGGTGGCGACCGCGAGGATGACTCGCGTGCGGTCGCTTCCGTGCCACGGCGTGAGCGAGACACCAGCGCGGCTGGCGGCGGCGGTGAGTGAGAGCGCGAGCACGACGCCGAGCGCAGGCAGCGCGTTGACCCAGCGAGCGTCCAGATCGTTCTGGTCGACGGTCACCGCGACGCCGGCCGAGAGCGCGATCGCGGGTCCCGCAACGAGCCACGCCCGTCTTGGCAGAGCCGCGACGGCGAGCAGGGCGAGAGCGATCGCGCCGAGAGCGACGGGGAAGTTGAGAAGCACTAGCGCCCGGCTCATCCCGCCCGCAAGGCCATCGTGCGAGACGTTGTAGAGCTCGGAGGGCTCGAGCCGGCTGTAGGTGACGAGAACCGCGAGCGTCACCACCGCGAACAGCGCCCACGCGATCAGCGCCTCGCCCTGGCTGGGTCGCGGCATCAATGATCTAACGACGCGCGAAGCGCCGCGGCCACGTGCTCCTGATCCTCCTCCTCGAGCAACGCGTGAAAGGGCAGCGCGAGCGTGCGCGCGCTCATATCCTCCGCGACCGGGCAGAGACCCGCGCGAAAGCCGTACCGCTCCTGCATGTACGACTGCAGGTGGATGCAGGGCAGATACCGCGCCGTCTGGACGCCGTGGGCAGCGAGGGACTCGATCACCTGCTCGCGGTCGGCTCCGGAGGGGAGCGTCACGACGTAGACGAACCACGACCGCTCGTGCAGGTCGTCATCCGGGCACGGAAGCTCGAGTCCCTCGATGCCCTCGAGCAAATCCGCGTAGCGCGCGGCGACAGCGCCTCTTCTTGTCAGGATCTCGTCGAGCTTCTCGAGCTGACCGAGGCCGATCGCCGCGCGCACGTCGTCGATCCGGTAGTTGAACCCGAGGCGAGCGTGCTCCAGCCAGCCACCCGAGTCCGCCCGGCCCTGGTTTCGCAGGCTGCGGAGCAAGCGCGCTTCGTCCTCGGAATGGGTCGTGACCATGCCGCCTTCGCCGGTCGTGATCTGCTTGTTCGGATAGAAGGCGAACACCGCCGATGGCCCGTGCGACCCGAGCAGCTGTCCCCGGTAGCGGGCTCCGAGCGCCTCGCACGCATCCTGGATGAGCGCGAGCCCGTGCCGCTCGCAGATCGCGCGCAGGTCGTCGAGCTCGCACGGGTAGCCGTAGATGTCCACGGCGACAACGGCCCGTGTCCGACCGGTCACCGCAGCCTCGACGGCCTCCGGGGCGAGATTGAGCGTGCGCGGGTCGATATCCGCGAACACCGGCGTCCCACCCTCGTAGATCGCGCAGTTCGCGGATGCCACGAAGGAGTAGGGCGAGGTGATGACCTCGTCTCCGGGACCGACGCCGGCTGCTATGCAGAGGAGATGAAGCCCAGCGGTCCCGCTCGAGACAGCGGCCGCGTGGGGCGCTTCGACCGCATCGGCGAAGGCCTCCTCGAAGCGGTCGATCGTGGGGCCGAGCGACAGACGTCCCGAGCGCAGTACGTCGGCGACGAGCTCGGCCTCCCGCTCGTCGAGCCAGGGGCTCGAGAGTGCGACCTGCCGGGTAATGGTCAGCTCAAACCTCTGCTGGGGCGCGCGCCGTCTCGACCACGTCGAGCCAGTCGCTCCAGCGCGGGTCTCTGCCGTTGACGACGTCGAGGTACGCCTTCTGCAGCTCGAGCGTGATCGGCCCGACTCCGATCTCACGACCGTCGACGGAGCGGACGGGCGCGACCTCCGTCGCCGTCCCGACCATGAACACCTCGTCGGCGAGGTAGAGATCGGTGCGGATGAGCAGCGCCTCCTCCACGGAGTAGCCGAGAGCGCTTGCGAGGTGGATGATCGTGTCCCGGGTGATCCCTGGGAGGATCGACAGCGAGAGTGGCGGCGTCTGGATCCGGCCGTTCTTGACGACGAAGATGTTCTCGCCCGGCCCATCGGCGACGTAACCGTCGCCAGAGAGCATGATCGCCTCGTCGTAGCCCGCTCTGCGTGCCTCGGTCGTCGCCAGCATCGAGTTCAGGTAGATCCCTGTGGCTTTGGCGACGTGCGGGATCACGTTCGGCCCGACTCGCTCCCAGCTCGAGACCATCGTCGAGATACCGGCGCCTTGCCCTTCCTCACCGAGATAGGCGCCCCACGGAAAGCTGATGATGACGACATCCACCGGATTTCCCGTCGTCGCGACTCCGAGCTCTCCATAGCCGTAGAAGGCGATCGGACGCACGTAGCAGGTGGGCAGGCCGTTCGCGGCGACGAGCTCGTGGGTCGCGGCGCGCAACTCCGCGATCGAGTACGGCAGGTCCATGTACAGCACCTTGG
Organism: Gaiellaceae bacterium; assembly: GCA_051002595.1. Classification (GTDB taxonomy): domain Bacteria; phylum Actinomycetota; class Thermoleophilia; order Gaiellales; family Gaiellaceae; genus GMQP-bins7. The sequence continues at coordinate 2,451 of JBPCMD010000046.1, read as the reverse complement.
CCGAGTCCTGGAGGCGCTGCAGATGATCAAGCAGGCGAAAGACCGCCGGGCCCTTCGCCGTCTCGTAGCAACGGATCCCCTCGAAAACACCGGATCCATAGTGGAGCCCATGGATGCCGACGTGGACCTTCGCGTCCGCCCAGTCGACGAGGTCGCCGTTCACCCAGATCTTCTCGGTCTCTCGCATCGAGTCAGCTCTCCTTTTCTCGAGGCAAATCGTAGTCCTTGACGACGTCGGCGGGTCGGGCGCGGGCCAATCTGCCGAGCTCGGCCGGCGGAAGGCCGACCAGGTGACTCGGTGAGCCCGCGCCCACCCAGACGAGCGGGTGCCTGAGCAGCGTGCGCTCCAAGAGGATCAGGTCCACCTGCGGGAGCGGGAAAGGAGCGACGGCGCCGGGCGCGAAGCCCGTGGCCTGCTTGACCTCCTGCGCGGAAGCGACACGTGCCGACTCCGATCCGGCGGCACGCGCCACCTTCTCGGGATCTCCCCGGCGGTCGCCCGGGACGAGCGCGACGACCGGCCGGTCGTCACAGCGAAAGACGAGCGACTTCACGATCTGATCGAGACCGCATCCCACCGCTCGAGCGGCGTCTGCCGCGGTGGACGCCCCCTCGGCGAACTCCTCGATCCGTGCCTCGGCGCCGGCCTCGCGCAAGAAGGAGGAGACCCGCGCGACGGGCTCCGGCCAGGCCGCCACCACGGCGGAAACCTACCGGCCGGAGGATCGTAGGGGCGAGCCGAGCCTCGCCCTTACGCGAGCGTGATGAAGCGGGACTCGTCGAAGCCCGAGGCGGCGACGCGCTCGACGAGCTCTGCTGGAGGCGCGCTGTCGATCGAGAAGGCCATCAGCGCCTTGCCGCCCTCCTTCGTGCGCGAGACCGCCATGTTCGCGATGTTGACGCCGGCCTCGCCGAACATGGCGCCGACCCTCCCGATCACGCCGGGCACGTCGTCGTAGACGAGAAACGCCATTTGCGGCGCTAGCTCGATGTCGATCGCGAACCCCAGCGCTCCTGCGAGGAACAACCGGGGCTCGGGGCCGATCGTCGTTCCGGAGACTTCGATCTCCCGCCCCTCTCCCGCGACGACCACGCGGACGAGGTTCGTGTAGTGCTTGGAAGCGGGAAAGCGCTGCTCGGACACGTCGATGCCTCGCTCCGCGGCGATCACCGGCGCGTTCACGTAGTTCACGGTCTGGTCGACGCGATCCTGGAAGGCGCCGTTGAGAGCGGCGACCGTGAGCAGGCGGGTGTCGTATTCGGAAAGCGGCCCGTGGGCAGCCACCACGATCCGGTCGGGGCGCCCTGCGATCAGCGCGATCGCGAGTCTTCCGAGCTTCGCGGCGAGCGGAATGAACGCGCCGAGCACCTCCAGGTCGGCCTGCTCGACGACGGGGATGTTCACCGCGGTCCGGACGAGCTCGCCATCGAGTGCCGCGGCCACCTGCTCGGCGATGATCAGCCCGGCCCGATCCTGCGCTTCCGTGGTCGAGCCCGCGAGATGCGGCGTCACGACGATCCGCTCGAGCCCGAGCAGCGGCCCCGAATACGGCTCCGACTCGAACACGTCGAGCGCTGCCCCCGCGACCTTCCCCGAGCGCACTGCATCCCCGAGCGCGTCCTCGTTGATCAGGCCGCCTCGAGCGGCGTTCACGATGCGAACGCCGTCGCGCATGCGCGCGAACGCGTCCGCGCCGATGAGCCCCCGCGTCTCGCCGTTCAGCGGAAGATGAAGCGTGATCAGGTCCGCTTCCGCGTAGACGTCCTCGGGCGTAGGCGCCGATTCCACTCCCATCTCCCGAAAGCGGTCGAGGGCGACATACGGGTCATGGGCGATCACCCGCATGCCGAGACCGAGCGCTCGGCGCGAGACCTGCCAGCCGATCCGGCCGAATCCCAACACGCCCAGTGTCTTCCCCGCGAGCTCGATGCCGGCGAAGCGCGCGCGCTCCCACCTCCCGGCCGTGAGCGCGGCATGCGCCTGGGGAATGTTGCGCGCGACCGCCAGGAGAAGGGCGATCGTGTGCTCGGCCGCGGAGACGACGGTCGCCCCGGGGGCGTTGGCAACGACGATCCCGCGCCTCGTAGCGGCGTCAACGTCGACGTTGTCCACGCCCACCCCAGCGCGGCCGATGACCTTCAACCGGGTCGCCTGGCCGATCAGCGCCGCGTCGATCGCCGTCCCCGAGCGGACGACGATGGCATCGAACTCGCCGATGATCGACCCCAGATCGGAGTCCCCATCCTCCACGACCTCGAACCGCGCCCGCAAGAGGTCGAGCCCTGACTCGGCGATCGGCTCCCGGATCAGGACGCGCGATCTCGGCTCAGACACTGACAACGTGCCGGTACGCGTCGAGCGCGCGGGTAACGGCGACGCCGCGCTCGATCTCCGCGCCGCGCTCGGCGAGGAGCGCCTCCAGGGCGGAAAGCGCGGTCGTGATGTCGAAG
>JBPCMD010000045.1:0-26229 GCA_051002595.1 Gaiellaceae bacterium | reverse complement strand
CGCGCGAAGCTCGGCCTTCGCCCTGGCGAAACGCGATGCGACGGTCCCGACCGGAAGCCCTAGTACTCCCGCGATCTCCTCGAGCGGGAGGTCGAGCCAGTAGTGGAGGACGATCACCAGGCGCTTGGTCTCACCGAGAGTCGCGACCGCGTCAGCGACCGCCCAGGAGCGCAGGTCCTCTTCGGCCGACTCCCCCACCTCCCAGGTGTGGAAGGTCGTCTCCTCGCCGGCGAGCGTTTCAGTCCGCCGAGCGTGCCGGAGATGGTCGATCGCACGGTTGATCGCGATCCTTTTCAACCAGGGCGCGAACGGCCGTGTCTCATCGAAGCGATCGAGCGCGCCGAACGCCTTCACGATCGCCTCCTGCGCCGCGTCGTCGGCGAGCGAGCGATCGGCGGTCACGGCATAGGCGGCGCGCCATGCGTGCGTCCAATAGCGGTCGAAGAGCGCTTCAGCAGCCTGGATCGAGCCCTTCCGGGCAAGAACGATCAGCTCGTGATCGGGAGATCGCCTCACGGTCTACAAGGAACTACGAAGCGAACTCCCGTCTTTATCCATCGCCGCACGCCGCCGTTCGAGACGGGTGGGATGTGGACAGATTGTCTCACTATCGGCACCGTTACAGTGCCAGGCACTGTAAAGACGCGCGCAGTCTAGTCCTCGTCGTTGGGCGATGTCGGCGCGTAGACGTTCACTGGCACGCCGCTCGGGTCGAACGCGCCGAAGCCACGCATCCCCCACGGCCGCACGCGCGGCGGTGCCTTGAGTCTCGTGCCAGCCTGCTCGAGTCGGCGATAGATGGCGTCGACGTCGTCCTCGCCGACCTGGAGCCCGAGCGCCGTTCGCGGCTCGGGTGGGTCGGCGAGCTCGTCGACCTCGATGAGCTCGACCTCCGAAGCCGCAGACATACGAAGGATCGCGCCGCGCCCCATATCCGACCACTCCTCCGTCATCTCGAGGCCGAGACTATCGCGATAGAAACGGATGCTCGCAGCGAGATCCGTGGTAGGGACGACGAAGACCGCCTTCGCCGGCTGCACCGGAAGGCCCGAGTCGCTCAGGCGAGCCGCTTGTACAGGCGGTCGATCAGCTCCGGCATCGCCTCGAGCTTCTCGGTGATGACGCGGATCCGGTACTCGCGGAAGTGCTCCGCCTCCACGCCGAGCGAGTTGGCGATCCGGGCGATGACGTCGTTCGACGGCACCGGGCGGTTTCCGTGGACGATGTGGTTCAGGTATCCCGCGGACAGGTCCGTCTTGTCGGCGAGGCCGCGGTACGTCGTCCCGGTCTCGACCATCAGCCGCTCGATCGTCGGCCCGAAGGTGTCGTTTGAGTATCTCCGACGCTTCGCCATCAGTCCCGCAGGACCCATTTCACCACTTCTGAGATCGAAACGCGCTCGTCGGTGGCTCCGTCGCGCGTGCGAGCGTCCACGCCGCCGTCGTCGAGAGTCTTCTTTCCGACGATGATTCGGGTAGGACAACCGATCAAATCGGCGTCCGCGAACTTCTCGCCGGGCCGTTCGTCGCGGTCGTCGTACAGCACATCGGCGCCGGCCGCATCCAGCGCCGCCGCGACCTTCTCGGCCTCGGCGAGCACCTCCCCGGAGCCTCCGTGCAGCGCGAGCACATGCACGTCGTAGGGCGCGATCGACCTCGGCCACACGATCCCGTTCTCGTCGTGGCTCTGCTCGACAACGGCTGCCAGCACGCGCGCGGGCCCAACGCCGTAGCTGCCCCCGATGAGCGGCTTCTCCGTCCCGTCCTCGTCGAGGAACGTCGCGTCGAGCGGCTCCGAGTAGCGCGTGCCGAACTTGAAGATGTGACCGACCTCGATCGCGGTCGCGAAGCGAAGCGCGCCGCCACACACCGAACACCGATCTCCTTCTCGAGCTTCCCGGATGTCCACGAAGCTCGGCTCGTAGTCGCGGCCTGCCTCGACGCCGAGCAGGTGCCAGCCGTCGCGGTTCGCGCCTGCGACGAACTGTCCCTTGCGGAGGGCTTCGTCGGCGACGATCTCGACGTCGACGCCTATGGGACCAAGGGAGCCACCGCTCGCTCCGAACGCGCCGCGGATCTCCTCGTCGGTCGCCGGCCGGTAGTCGCTCGCGAGCACGCCGAGCATCTTCGACTCGGACAAGCGGTCGTCCCCGCGCACGAGGCCGAGCACGAGCTTTCCGTCGTCGGCCCTCAGCACGGGCATGGCCTTCGAGGTCGCCGCGGAGTCGATGCCGAGTAGCTCGGCGAGCCCTTCGATCGTGGTCACCCCCGGCGTAGCCACCTCCTTCGGCGCATCGTGCGAGTCGGGAAACGCAGGCGGCCGGGGGACACCCTTTGCGATCTCGAGATCGGCCGCGTAGTCGCCGTTCTCGCAGGTGACGAGGACGTTCTCGCCCGAGCCCGAGGGCGCCAGAAAGTCCTTCGACTCCTTGCCACCCATCATCCCGGACTCGGCGTCCACGTACGAGAACTCGAGCCCGCAGCGCTCGAACATCCGGTGATAGGCCCTCTCGTTCTTTCGGAAACTCTCGTCCAGCCCGAATTCGTCGCGGTCGAACGAGTACGCGTCCTTCATGATGAACTCGCGCAGCCTCAGGAGCCCGCCGCGCGGACGAGGCTCGTCCCGCTCCTTGATCGAGAAGTGGTACAGGATCTGCGGCAGCTGCCGGTAGCTAGCAAATTCGCGCGCGTGGAACGTGACCGTCTCTTCGTGGGTTATGGGCAGCACGTACTCGCGCTCGTTTCGGTCCTTCAAGTGGAAGATCTCAGAGATGTGGTCGCGGCCCGACTGCTGCCAGAGCTCGTACGGAGTCAGCACCGGCATGAGCATCTCCTGCCCCCCGATCGCCTCCATCTCCTCGCGGATGATCTGCACGACTTTCTGGTGCACGCGCCACCCGAGCGGGAGAAATGTCCACACTCCGGCGCTGACCTGGCGGATGTAGCCGCCGCGGACGAGCAGCTTGTGCGAGACGGCTTCCGCGTCTGCTGGTGCTTCGCGCAAGGTCGGGATGAACAGCTGGGACTGGCGGGCGACCATGAGGAAAGCAGGTTAGAGAACAAACACGGAGCGTCGGGGTCTGGCTTCAGCCTGACCCCGGTCTTAGGTGTGCGCGCCCGCCGACAACCCGAATGCGGGGTCAGGCTAAAGCCTGACCCCTTCCCAGCGTCAGTCGAGGGGAATCAGCGATGCCTCGGCCATGGCGAGCGCCGCCGGCTTGGCCATCTTCAGGCGCTTCGGTCGCTTCATCCCGTCCTCGAGCCAGAGGTCGATCTCGCGGAAGAGCTCGTCGATCAACGTCTCCGAGGACACCTTCCGCAGCACCCGCCCGTGCGCGTAGATGAACCCCACGTCGCGTCCGCCGGCGATGCCGAAGTCGGCGTCTCCCGCCTCCCCCGGCCCGTTCACCGCGCAGCCCATGACCGCGACCTCGAAGGCCTGCGGATACTCGCGTAGCCGAGCCTCCACGACGTGCGCGAGACTCTCGACGCCGACGTTGTCGCGCCCGCACGAGGGGCACGCGATCATCACGGGGCCACGTTCGCGCAGGCCGAGCGCCTTCAGGATCTCCCAGGCGACCTCGATCTCCTTCACCGGATCCGCGGTGAGCGAGACGCGAAGCGTGTCCCCGATCCCGTCCGCGAGCAGCGAGCCGATCCCGACCGCGCTCTTGATCCCGCCCGCGAACTCAGTGCCGGCCTCGGTCACCCCGAGATGCAGCGGGTAGGGCACCTTGGCAGCCAGCATCCGGTACGCGCGGATCATCGTCGGGACGTGAGTCGCCTTGACCGAGATCTTGAAGTCGCGGTATTCGAGCCGCTCCAAGAGCTCGACCTCCTCCAGCGCGGCTGCGACGAGCGCTTCCGCCTGGTCATGCTGAGCGAGCCTGTGCAGGTGCTTCGGCAATGAGCCGGAGTTCGCTCCGATGCGCATCGGAACGCCAGCCGCCTTCGCCGCGCGAACCACCTGCTCGACCTTGTCCGGTCCGCCGATGTTCCCAGGGTTGATGCGGACTGCGGCAACACCAGCATCGATCGCCTTCAACGCCAGAGAGGCGTTGAAGTGGATGTCCGCGATCACGGGAATCGGCGACAGGCGCACGATCAGCTGCAGCGCCGCCGCGTCCTCGTTCTTCGGAACGGCGACGCGCACGATCTCGCACCCCGCTGACGCGAGCGCCGCGATCTGCGCGGTCGTAGCCGCGACGTCGTGCGTCTTGGTCAGCGTCATCGATTGCACGGCGACCGGCGCGCCGCCACCAACGGGCACGCCTCCGACGCGGATCTGCACCTCGCTCGCCATGGCTAGAGCGTAGCCCCGCGGGTCTACGACAAGCGGCCGATGTCGTTCGAGAGCCCGACGAAGAAGAGGAGGAGCACGAGCCCGAGCCCCACGACCGAGACGCGCTCGTAGATCTCGCGCTTGAGGAACCTTCCGCGGGCGCCCTCGATCAGCGAGAAGAGGATGTGGCCGCCGTCGAGCGGCAGCAGCGGCAGCAGATTCAGGAGCGCCAACGAGAGCGAAATGAGACCCAGCACCCACAGGTAGTTCTCGGCGCCGCGCTCGACCGCATCCGACGACGCCTGCGTGATGCCGATGGGGCTCGACACGTTCTCGCGCCCCTCCCCGGTCACGAGACGCCCGAGGGAGAAGACGATCTCCTTGGAGATGATCCCGGTGACCTCGAACGCGCGCCCAACCGCGTCGACGGCGCCGAGGCCGACCCCCTCGAGCCCGAACCCCAGCCGATAGACATCTTCGATCGGGCGAGCGGATACGGGGCCGAGAACGATCTCATCCCCGTCTCGCACCACTCTGAGGACAAGCGGGGCGCCCTCCGAGCCGGAGATGATCTCCGGGATGTCCGAGGCCGTGACCGTCTCGTTGTTGATGGCGATCACGCGGTCTCCCGCCTCGAGCCCCACCTCAGCCGCCGGTGAGCTCGGCACCACCTCGGCCACGGTTCGAGTCGCCTTCCCGCTCCCCGTCATGAAGAGGAAGGTGAAGAGAACGGTCGCGAGCACGATATTCGCGACGGGGCCCGCGGCGATGGCGACGAGGCGTTTCCACGTCGCTGCCTTCCAATACGCGTCAGGACCGAGACCGTCTCGCAGCTCTCTGAGCCCCTTCTCGGCCGACGCCGTCGAGGCGGGAGAGAGCTTGCGCGCTTTCAGCTCCCGCTCGAGATCGTCGAGCGTCTCGAGCGATCCCTCGAGGTCGTCGCCCATGAGCGCGCGCTTGACGCGGTCGACAGGGCCGGCAAGCCCGGGATCCTCCTCGACGGCTCGCTCGAAGCGGCGCTCGGCGTCGTGCGGCACCGGACGGTGCATTCCGGGGATGGAGACGAAGCCGCCGAGTGGGATCGTGCCGATGCCGTACTCGATGCCTCGCCTCTTCATCTTCACGAGCGCAGGCGGAAAGCCCACGTAGAACTTGCGCGGGCGCAATCCCACTGCCAGCGAGGCGAAGAAGTGCCCCGCCTCGTGGATGAGGATCAGGAGGCCGAGACCGAGGATGGAGATCGCGATGCTCAAGCGGGTCCTCGTAGGGGCGAGGCTCGCCTCGCCCTCTCCTGAGCAAGACGTCGCGTGTCCGCATCGACCTCGATCAGCTCGGAAAGATCGTTCACAGCGCCCCCATCGGCACGATCGAGCGCGTCCTCGACAAGCGGCGCGATCTCGAGGAAGCCGATGCGCTCGTCCAGGAACGCGGCGACGGCGACTTCGTTGGCGGCGTTGAATGCGCACGGATAGGTTCCACCGCGCTCCCCCGCCTCGCGAGCAAGCGGCAGGAGCGGGAAGCGCTCGGGGTCGGGCGGCTCGAACTCCAGCGCGAGCGGCGTCGTGAGATCGAGGGCGGGCACCTGGGTCGCACGGCGCTCGGGATACGTCAGCGCATAGGAGATCGGCACGCGCATGTCCGGGTAGCCGACGTGGGCGAGCGCCGCGCCGTCTCGGAACCTGACGAAGCTGTGCACGACAGAGGTCGGGTGCACGACGACTTCGATCTCTTTGTAGGGAAGCTCGAAAAGATAGTGCGCCTCGATCAGCTCGAGTCCTTTGTTCGCGAGAGTGGCCGAGTCGATCGTGACTTTCGGCCCCATGGACCAGGTGGGATGCGCGAGAGCCTCCTCCACGCTCACTGATTCGAGATCCGCGAGCGAATGGTTTCTGAACGGGCCTCCGGAGGCCGTCAGCACGAGCGAGGCGATCGTCCCCGCGTCGCGGCCTTCGAGGCACTGGAACACCGCGGAGTGCTCGCTGTCGACTGGAAGCAGAAGCCCTCCGCCCCGCTTCCAAGCGGCGACCGCGAGGTCGCCCGCGGCGACGAGGCTCTCCTTGTTCGCGAGCGCGAGCGTGACGCCGCGTTCGAGCGCCCAGAGCGTGGCGCCGACTCCCGCGAAGCCGACGACCGCGTTCAAGACGAGATCGGGCTCGGAGGCTTCCAAGATCTCGGTCAGATCGCCGCCGACCTGGACGTGCTCGACGCGATACCGCGCCGCGAGCTCGTCCAGTGGCTGCGAGCCCGAGGTGAGGGCGACGATCTCGAGATCGGGGTGCGCGTCGACGATCTCGAGCGCCTGCCGCCCAATCGAGCCGGTGGCCCCGAGCAGCGCGATCCGCTTGAGATCGGTGGCCACCCGTTAAGGCTAACCGTCGCGGTGTTCAGAAGACGCTACGCTCCGCCATCGCGCGCTCGCTGCACCGTTACGGGGATGACGTCAGCCACCTCGGCGAGCTCTTCCTGCCCGACGGGCAAGGGCCGCACCCGGTCGCCATCGCTATTCACGGCGGCTACTGGAAGGCGCGTTTCGACCGCTCATTGATGACAGAGGTCTGCGAGGACTTGGCCGACCATGACATCGCAGCGTGGAATCTCGAATACCGGCGGATAGGAAACGGCGGCGGGTGGCCGGAGACCTTCGACGACATCGCCTCAGGTGTCGATCTTCTGTGCGATCTCGAAGCCTCGCTCGATCTCGAGCGGGTTGGCGCAATCGGGCACAGCGCCGGTGGTCATCTTGCGCTCTGGGCGGCTGCACGACCGACGTTCTCGCGCGAGACGCCGGGAGCTGCGCCACGGATCGTTCCTCGCGCCGTCGTGTCGCAGGCCGGTGTCGCCGACCTGCGTCTCGCCGCCGTCACCTCACCCTCGGACGAGCCCACACTCGCGCTGATGGGCGGATCCCCCGAGGAGCATCCCGAGCGCTATGCGCTTGCCTCGCCCCGTGAGCGCCTGCCGCTCGGAGTCGAGCAGCTGGTTCTCCACGGCGAAAAGGACGAGACCGTCTCGATGCTCATCTCCGAGTCCTACTGCGCCGCCGCGGACGCGCTTGGCGATGCCTGCGAGCTGCGAGTTCTGCCGCGTACCGGCCACTTCGAGCACATCGATGCCTCGACGGAGGCGTGGCGAGTCGCGCGTGAGTGGCTGGTCGAGCGCCTCAGCTGATGGCCGCGCGCAGCGAAGCGACGAAGCCTTCCAGAGCCGAGGGGCCTTCCTCCGCTGCCTCCAGCGCCGCCGACCCCACGACGACCCCGTCGGCGAGCTCGGCCGCCGCGGCTGCGTGTGCCGGCGTCGAGATGCCGAAGCCGGCGTAAAGAGGCGCCTCCGTCAGGTTCCGTGTCCGTTCGACTAGCGGGGCGAGCTCGGGGGACAGCGCGCTGCGCGCGCCCGTGGTTCCTGTCAGTGTGACGAGGTAGAGCCAACCGTCCGTCTGTTTCGCGGCCAGCGTGATGCGCTCACCACTCGAGGTCGGAGCGATGAGTTGGACGCGGCGCAGCTCCGGTCGGAGATCCACCGGCAGATCCGCCACGATCAGCGAGGTCGCGCCGGCGATCGCCGCGTCCTCTGCGAACCGCTTCCAGCCATACGCCTCGAGCAGAGCCGCGTAGGTCATCGGCACGAGCGGGACGTCCACTCGCTCGCGAGTGCTTCGCAGGCACTCGAGGCAGGCCGCGGTTCGCATGCCCTGAGCGAGCGCACGCTCGGCAGCCAGGCGAATCGTCGGCCCGTCCGCGAGCGGATCCGAGAACGGGAACCCGAGCTCGACGATGTCAGCGCCTCCTGTGACTGCGGCGGCGGCGAGCTCGGGCGTCTCCGGGCCTGCCATCAGGTAGATGACGAGTGTCTTCGTCAGTGGGAGAGCACCTCGGCGAGATCCTTGTCGCCGCGTCCCGAGAGGCCGACGAGGATGGTCTCTGCTTCGAGATCGAGCGCGCGGGCAAGCGCGTGCGCGGGCTCGAGCGCGGGCAGGATTCCCTCCCGTGTGGCGAGCTGGTGGAAAGCGGTGACCGCCTCCACGTCCGAGGCGGTCACGTACTCCGCGCGACCGGTGTCGCGCAGGTGCGCGTGCTCGGGCCCGACGCCCGGGTAGTCGAGCCCTGCGGAGATCGAATGCGCATCGAGAACCTGGCCATCCGAATCCGCCAGCACCGACGAGCGGGAGCCGTGCAGCACGCTGGCGCGTCCCGCCGAAAGGCTCGCGGCGCCCTCGGCCTCCACCCCGATGAGCCGCACGTCTTCGTCCGCGATGAACCCGGCGAAGAGGCCGATCGCGTTGGACCCGCCGCCGACACATGCGACGACCGCGTCGGGCAGTCGCCCAAGCCGTTCGAGAACCTGGGCGCGAGCCTCGCGTCCGATCACGGCCTGCAGCTCGCGGACGATCGCCGGATACGGATGCGGGCCGACGCAGGATCCGATCAGGTAGTACGTCGTCTCGACGTTCGTGATCCAGTCGCGTATGGACTCGCTCGTGGCCTCCTTCAGCGTGCGCGTGCCGAACTCCACCGGACGCACCTCGGCGCCGAGCAAGCCCATCCGCTCGACGTTCGGGGCTTGGCGTCGCATGTCCTCGGAGCCCATGTACACGACGCAATCAAGCCCGAAGCGCGCGCACACGGTCGCGGTCGCCACGCCGTGCTGACCCGCTCCCGTCTCGGCGACGATGCGGCGCTTGCCGAGCCGAACGGCGAGGAGCGCCTGGCCGACGGCGTTGTTGATCTTGTGCGCGCCGGTGTGCAGGAGGTCCTCGCGCTTGAGGAAAATCCGCTTCCCAGGCGGAGAGAGGCGAGCGGCCTCGTATAACGGAGTCGGCCGGCCGGCGAAGCGCTCCAGGAGCTCGTCGAGCTCAGCGCGGAACGTCGTGTCAATCGAGGCGTCGTCCCAACCGCGCGCCAGCTCGTCCAGCGCCGGGATCAGCGTCTCGGGCACGTAGCGTCCTCCGTAGTCGCCATACAGGCCGACGCTCGGAGATGCGCTCATCGTGCGGCCTCCACGTAGGCGCGGACGAGCTCGTGGTCCTTCACTCCGGGCACGGATTCGAGGGCCGAGCTGGCGTCGACGGCCCAAGGTCGCACCGCGTCGATCGCAGCGCGGACATTGTCGGATCCGAGTCCGCCCGCGAGCATCACCCGGCCCTTCGCAGCGCGAGCCCGCTCGAGGTGCGCAGGATCGGACTCCTGCCAGGGCAGGTCGAGCACCTTGGCCACCTCACGTCCTTCGCGGAGAAGCACCGCGTCGCGACCGCGCACCTTTCCCGCCTCGCGTGGGTAGAGCTGCACGAGATCCGCTTCGGCGCCGCTCGGCTCGCCGACCTCCACGGAGACGGTGAGCATCGTCTCGGGGACGGAAAGGACGCCCTGCGCGCGCCGGGGGCTTCCTTCTGCGAGAACGAATCCGGCCAGGTCCGCGCCGGCTTCGGCAGCCGCAGCGACATCTTCGGCGCGCGTAAGTCCGCACACCTTCACGAGCGGACGCGAGAGAAGCTCGGCGAGCTTCTGCGCGGGGTCGGTCGCACGCATGAGCGCCGAGCCGACGAGGATCGCGTCTGCGCCGGCAAGCTCGGCGGCGGCGCCTTGCGCGCGGGACTCGATGCCGCTTTCCGCCACGATGATGCGATCGTGGGGCGCCGAAGCAACCAGCGCGAGCTGCGCCAGGCGATCGATCGCAAACGTCGCGAGATCGCGGGCGTTGATCCCGATCACGGGCGCATCCAGCCGGGTGGCTCGGGCGAGCTCCTCGGGGTTGTGCGCCTCGACGAGCGTGTCGAGGCCGAGGTCGGAGGCGACAACGAGTAGTCGACGTGCGGTCTCGTCGCCGAGATCACGAAGGATAAGCAGGGCGGCGTCGGCGCCGGCCTCGCGGGCGATGCGCAGATCTTCGTCGGTCGAGAAGAACCCCTTGGCGAGCAACGGCAGCCGCGCGGCCGAGCGCGCCGCGCGAAGGTCGTCCCACGAGCCGTCGAAGCGCGCGTCGATGAGGATCGAGATGGCGGCTGCACCCACTCGCTCGTACGAGGCGGCAAGCGCGGCGGGATCGGCGCCCGCCCGGAGCTCGCCAGCAGATGGCGACCTGCGCTTGACCTCGGCAATTCCTTGCAGGCCCGAGGCCGAGAGCGCGTCCCGGAATCGTCCCATCAGAGGTCTTCCTGGGAGAAGGCGATCAGCTGCTCGAGCCGCTCGGCCGCGACGCCCGAGTCAACCGCTTGTCGTGCGAGCTCGAGACCATCCCGCAAGTCGTCAGCGAGCCCGGCCGCGGCGACGGCGGCCGCCGCGTTCAGGAGGATCGAGTTCCGTCGAGCGCCGTCCTCGCCGGCGAGGACGCGCCTGATGGCTTCGGCGTTCTCGGCTGGATCGCCTCCGCGGAGCTCCTCCGGCTGGCAGCGGGCGACCCCGAGCTCGACTGGATCGACCGTTCGCTCGCGCACGTCCTCGCCGACGACCTCATAGACAAGATTCGGTCCCGCGGGCGAGAGCTCGTCGACTCCGCCGGCGCCGTGAACCACGAATGCCCTGGTGGCGCCGAGCAGCGCGAGCACCTCGGCCACAGTACGAGCGACCTCGGGCGAGTAGACGCCCATGACCTGAGCGCGGGCGCCGGCGGGGTTAGTCAGCGGGCCGACGAGGTTGAAGACAGTGCGGGTTCCAAGCTCACGTCGAACGGGCGCGGCGTGTCGCATGGCCGGATGATGCACGGGCGCGAACATGAAGCCGAATCCGTACTCGTCGATCGAGCGGGCGATCCGTTCCGGCGGAAGCTCGAGTCGAAAGCCGAGCGCCTCGATGACGTCCGCCGAGCCGGAGGCTGAAGAAACCGCTCGGTTGCCGTGCTTCGCGACGGCCGCGCCCGCAGCTGCGGCCACGATTGCCGCCGCTGTCGAGATGTTGAGAGTCTGCGCGCCATCGCCGCCAGTGCCGGCGGTATCGACGAGGTCAGTCCGGCTCGGCGACACTGGGAGAACGTGATCGCGCATCGCCTCAGCGCAGCCGGCGATCTCCGGGACCGTCTCGCCTTTCGCGCGAAGCGCCACCAGGAAGCCACCGATCTGCGCCGGAGTCGCGTCTCCGCGCATGATCTCGTCCATCACTCCGCGCGCCTGTTCGCGAGTGAGGTCTCGCCGTTCGAGGAGCTGCGCGCTCGCGGCCTGGATCATCCGGTGAAGTGTGGCGGATCGATCGAGATCAGCCGACCGCGAGAATCACGAAGTAGGCGGCTGGGCCGGCCCAGAGGATCGCGTCGAGCCGGTCGAGCATGCCGCCGTGGCCTCCCAGCAGCCGTCCCGAGTCCTTCGTCTGCAGATCGCGCTTCACCGCCGACTCGAAGAGATCCCCGAACACAGCCGCGAGCGCGATCGCGGCGCCGAGCAGGAGCATCTCCGGGACGGTCAGGAACTCGTCGCGATCCTTGTAGAGGATCAGGAACGCCGCCGCCATCGCGGCGAGCACGCCGGCCACCAGACCCTCCCAGGTCTTTGCCGGGGAGATCGCGGGCGCCATCCTGTGCCTCCCGAGCGTGCGGCCGACGAAGAACGCTGCCGTGTCCGCCGCGAACACGGTGAACATGACCGCGATCACCGCCCAGAACCCGTGCTCGGGGATGTCGCGCACAAGGAGGAGGAGCCCAAGTCCCGCCCCGACCCACACGACTCCGAGCAACGTGATCCCGAAGGACGTGGTGGCGGACGTGCGGATGTCCGAGAGCCCGTAGAAGACGAAGGAGAGAAAAAGCGTCGCCAGGATTCCGCCGAGCATCCACGGGAGATCGCCGAGCTGGAGACCCAGGAGGGTAAGCGCGAAGCCGACGTAACCGGCGATGACGAGCGGGCGACGCTCTCTCGCCATCCGGTAGAGCTCGTGCAGCGCCAGCAGTCCGGCGACGAGCGCGACTCCGAAGAGCCACCAGCCTCCGAGATACACGGCGCCGATGACGAGCGGAAGCAGGGCTAGGGCGACGAGGAGACGCGAGACGAGCGGGGTCATCGGCCGTGCCGTCCAAGCCCGGGGTCTGGCTGAAGCCAGACCCCGAACCGGTGGTCTCCGCACGCTCTACGATTCACCGCGCGCCGAACCTGCGCCCGCGGCGGGTGTACTCGTCGAGGGCTGCTCGCAAGTCGTCCTCGCCGAAGTCGGGCCAGAACGTCTCCGTGAAGACGAGCTCGGCGTAGGCCGACTGCCAGAGCAGGAAGTTCGAGAGCCGCTGCTCGCCGGAGGTGCGGATGACGAGATCCGGATCGGGCAGCTCGGGCGCGGAGAGCCGCGCCGCCAGGGCTTTCTCGGACACGTCCTGGTGTCTGACACCGTCTTCGATCAGTGAACGTGCCGCATCGACGAGCTCCGCGCGGCCTCCATAGTCGAACGCGATCCAGAGGTGGAGCCGGTCGTTGCCCGCGGTCTCCACCTCGAGCGCGGCCATCTTCTCCCGCAGCACCACGGGGACCCGGTCGCGTCGGCCGAAGAAGCGCGTGCGAACTCCCTGGCGCGCGAGGTCCGGGAGCTCGCGCTCGATCGTCTCCTCGAGCAGCTCCATGATCGACTCGACCTCGTCGGGCGGGCGAGCCCAGTTCTCGGTCGAGAACGCGTACACCGCCAGTGAGCGCACATCGAGATCGATCGCAGCTTCGACCGTTCGCCGGAGCGCACGAGCTCCCTCACGGTGTCCGTCGGCGACGGGCAGGCCGCGGGCTTTGGCCCAGCGCCCGTTTCCGTCCATGATGATGGCGACGCTACGCGCTGTCGCAGAGCCGTCGCTCGAACCGCTCTCGGACAGTTCAGTGCTCCCAGCCGGGGATACGGCCATGTCTCGCGCGGCTGCGAACGCATCGCATGCCGTCGTCCTCAGTCGGGCCAATGTTCTTGAATATTGGCCCCCCCTGCGTCCTAGGCCTGCTTGGTTTTCGCCGGCGACGCACGACCGTATCTCCGGCAGGAAGCACTCAAACCTCCATGATCTCCGTCTCCTTGACCTTCAGGAGATCGTCGATCGCCTTGGTGTGCTCGTCGGTGACCTTCTGCACCTGTTGCTCGGCTCGCCGCTCTTCGTCGTCCCCGACGTCGCCCTTCGTGACGAGCTCGCGCAGGTGCTGCATGACGTCGCGGCGGACGTTGCGGATCGCGACCTTTCCGTCCTCTCCCACCCGGCGCACGACCTTGACCAGCTCCTTCCGCCGCTCCTCGGTCAGCGTCGGAATCGGCAGGCGGATGATCTTGCCGTCGTTCGAGGGGGTCAGGCCGAGGTCGGACTCCTGGATCGCGCGCTCGATCGACTTCATCGAGCCCGGGTCGAAGGGCTGCACGGTGAGCATCCGCGCCTCGGGAGCAGAGATCGACGCCAGGCTCTTCAACGGTGTCGGCGTGCCGTAGTAGTCGATCGTCACGCGGTCGAGCAGGGCCGGCGAGGCGCGCCCGGTGCGGATCGAGTTGAACTCGTGATGCGTCGACTCGATCGACTTGTCCATCCGTCTCTTTGCGTCCGCGAGGAAGTCCTCGATCGCAGCCACGTTTCCTCCTTCGGTTAGGAGCCTGGTGTCGAGATGATCGTGCCGACGCGCTCGCCGGCCGCCACGCGGCGGATGTTTCCTGCGGCGAGCTCGAAGACGTAGATCGGCAGCCGGTTGTCCATGCAGAGCGAGAGCGCGGTCGTGTCCATCACCTTGAGTCCGCGCTCGATCGCCTCGAGGTGCGTGAGCTCGGGGAGAAACAGCGCGTCCGGGTTCTCGCGCGGATCGCCGTCGTACACGCCCTCGACGTTGTTCTTCGCCATCAGGATCGCCTCGGCGCCGATCTCGAGCGCCCGGAGCGCGGCGGCGGTATCCGTCGTGAAGAACGGGTTGCCGGTTCCGGCGGCGAAGATGACGATCCGGCCCTTTTCCAAGTGCCGTATGGCCCTGCGGCGGATGTATGGCTCGGCGACCTCGGAAACGGCGATCGCCGACTGCACACGCGTTTGGACGCCGAGCCGCTCGAGCCCGTCCTGGAGCGTCAACGCGTTCAGGAGCGTCGCCAGCATTCCCGCATAGTCGGCCGTCGCACGGTCCATGCCCTCGGCCGCAGCCGCCATCCCGCGGTAGATGTTTCCCGCGCCGACGACGATCGCGAGCTGCGTGCCGGCCTCGTGCACGGCGAGCACCTCCTCGCCGATCGCGACGACGGTCTTGGGGTCGATCCCGTACTGACGGTCGCCGAGAAGCGCTTCGCCGGAGACCTTCAGGAGGGCACGGTGGAACGGCGTCGGCGCCTTGGCGGAGACCCGTTCGGCCGCCTCCTCCGTGCGTGCGGTCACCACTACGACCCGGCGACCGACACCCGCGCAAAGCGGACGACGGAGGCCTTCGCCTCCTCAAGCGCCTGCGCGACGCTCTTCGAGGCGTCGTGAATCCAAGCCTGGTCGGCGAGAACGCCTCCCGGTGTCGCGCCGAAGAATCGCTTTCCCAGCATGCCGTCCACGATCTTCTCACGTGCGGCCTCGGGCTTCGACTGCACCTCGTCCGAGTTCAGGAAGATGGCGCGCTCGGCCTCGACGGTCTCGGTCGGCACCCTGTCTCGCGTCCCCCACTCCGGCGCCGCGAAGGAGATATGCATCGCGACCTGGCGCGCTAGCTCGGGTGATCCGCCCTGGAGCTCGACGAGGACGCCGATCTTGTTCGCCGGCGGATGGGCATAGGCGGCGACGACGTT
The DNA here is from genome assembly GCA_051002595.1 of Gaiellaceae bacterium. Classification (GTDB taxonomy): domain Bacteria; phylum Actinomycetota; class Thermoleophilia; order Gaiellales; family Gaiellaceae; genus GMQP-bins7. The sequence goes on along the minus strand of JBPCMD010000045.1, from coordinate 11,275 downwards.
GCCGGCGGGCGCGTCGAAGCGCTCCGCGCCGACGACGACGATGTTCTCACCGAGCTTGCTGGCGAGCTCCATTCGCTCCTCGTCGAGGCGCTTGACAGCGGCCGGCCCCTCGGCGTGCACCGCGCGCAGCACGCGCTCGGCGAACGTCTGGAACTCCTCGTTCTTGGACACGGGATCCGTCTCGCAGCCGATACCCGCGATCGACCCGATCAGCCCCTCGACGATGAACCCGACGAGACCTTCGCTCGTGGCCCGTCCGGCGCGCTTCCCGGCCGATGCCATGCCGCGCTCGCGAAGAAGGGTTCGGGCGGCGTCGAGGTCGCCGGCGGTCTCCTGCAGAGCGCGCTTGCAGTCCATCATGCCCGCGCCGGTCTGGTCGCGGAGCTCCTTCACCTGGCCTGCGCCGATCGTCGCGCTCACTCGCTCTCGCCTCCATTGGCGACTCGTTCTGCGGCTGCCGCTCCTTCTGCGGCGGTCGCCGCTGGCTCCGGCTCGGCCGCCGGAGCCGCCTCAGACGGAGCTTCAGGAGTTGAATCGGGCTGGTCACCGTTTGCCGTCTCTTCTGCGGCCGGCGCCGCGAACTCGGCGGGCGTCACCTGCGTCCTCCCGGCCTCGATGCCGTCCGCGACGACCTTCGCGATCAGGTTGGAGGCGCGGATCGCATCGTCGTTTCCGGGGATGACGAAATCAGCCTCGTCCGGGTCGGCGTTCGTGTCGACGAGGCCGATGATCGGGACGCCCAGACGGCGGGCCTCGCGCACCGCGAGCTGCTCCTTCTTCAAATCGATGACAAAGACCGCGTCGGGCTGGCGCTTCATGTCGGCGACTCCGCCCAGGTTGGACTCGAGCTTGTCGAGCTCGGCCGTGAGCGCGATCCGCTCCTTCGAGGGCAGGAGGTCGAGCTGCCCCTCGGTCTGCAGGCGGCGCAGGTCGTGGAGATACGAGATTCGCTCCGAGATCGTGCGCCAGTTGGTCAGAAGGCCGCCGAGCCAGCGGTTCGAGACATAGGGCATGCCGACCCGCGATGCGTGCTCCTGCACCGCCTCCTGAGCCTGCTTCTTGGTGCCGACGAAGAGAACCGTTCCTCGGCGCTCTGCGACATTGCGCGCGAAGGCGTGCGCTTCCTCGAGCAGCTCGAGGGTCTTCTGGAGGTCGATGATGTAGATGCCTCCGCGCTCGGAGAAGATGAAGCGACGCATCTTCGGGTTCCAGCGTCGCGTCTGGTGGCCGAAGTGGACGCCGGCCTCCAAGAGCTCTCGCATGGTTACGACTGACACAGGATCAGCCCCTTTCAGGTTTGGTTGACGGTATTGCGCCGGCGGGCCGGGCGGAACCGCGCTCAGGGCACGGCACCCCCGCCTCGGCTTGATCGCCGGGTTGAAGGTCTGGATCGCGAAGAGTGTAGCCGTGGGGCGAGGCCTTCCGTCGCCGTCGTTTGCAACGGGCACATGAGGGCGAGGCAAGCCTCGCCTCTACGCTGATCGGGCGCGCTCCAACGCCGTCTCGAGATCCGACGGGAGCGGTGAGCTCTCATCGATCTCGTCATCCGTGATCGGATGCCGGAAGCGCAAACGGTGTGCATGCAGGAACTGCCGCTCGAGCCCGAGATCTCCGCGGACCCCATACTGCGAGTCTCCCGAGACGGGAAGCTCGATCGCGGCCAGATGCACGCGGATCTGATGTGTGCGCCCCGTCTCCAGGCGAACCTCGAGCAGCGCATGGTCGCTCAGGAGCTCGACCACCTCGAAGTGCGTCACGGCTTCCCGTGGCTCGTCGGTATCGAGGGAGCGCTTCGTCGGATCGCGCCGGTCGCGGCCGAGGGGCGCGTCGATCCGTCCGCTTCGCGAACGCGGACTCCCTTGTGCCAGCGCGAGGTAGCGTCGGTCGACTTCGCGGTCCCTGATCGCCTCTTGTAGGGCTGCGTGTGCGTCCTCGGAGCGCGCGACCACGAGCAGACCGGAGGTGTCTCGGTCGAGGCGGTGAACGATTCCGGGCCGATCCGGGTCGGGGCCGCCTCTCGCTCCGAGCGAGAGAAGCTGGCCCGCGAGCGTTCCCGCTCTGCTGCCCGCGCCGGGATGCATCACGAGTCCAGCCGGCTTGTCGAGAACGAGAAGATGCTGATCCTCGTAGACCACGGGCACAGACGCGGGCTCCGCTCGCAGACCGGAAGCCGCCTCAGGCAGTTCCGCCTCGACGACAGAGCCCGACTCGAGCCGAAAGCTCTTCGACCGGAGCTCGCCGTCGACGCGAACTGCCCCCTCTCGAAGCAGCCGTTCGGCCAGCGAGCGCGTCCCGATCTCCAAGCGGGACGCGAGCGCCTTGTCGAGACGAGCGCCCGCGTCCTCGTCAGCGACGCTGAAGCGCAGTGTTTCCATCGCGTGCCCCATGCATGCGATCCGAACGATCAGCGAGGACGAGCGTGCTGAAGAGCACCGCGACTCCGACGACGATGAACATGTCGGCGAGGTTGAACGCCGGCCAGGCGTCGAGATCGAGAAAATCGGTCACCCGGCCGAGGCGCACGCGGTCGACCAGGTTGGCGATGCTTCCGCCGAGAACAAGCCCCAGTCCCACGGGGAGAATGGGATGCCGCTTGCCCGAGCGCGCGAAGAACCAGACCATCATCCCGACCGCCACCGCCGTGATCGCGATCACGAAGCTCGTCCGGCTCGCGAACAGGCCGAACGCGATACCCGAGTTCTCGACGTGATGGATCGAGATCGGGCCGAGCAGCCGAACGCGCTCACCGACCTCGAGCGTGCGGCCTATCGCCTGCTTCGTCAGCTGATCGGCGAAGATCGCCGCGGCCGCGACCGCGAGCAGCGCAAGCCACTGTCCTGGGCCGGCCGCAAGCGAACGCTCGGCCGAAGAGATCGGCCGCAGCGCGTTGGCGGTGGATCCCACGCGGACGTCGACTTGCGGCGGCGCCTCCCTCGCCGGCTCGCTCACCCGCGCCCCTCGCCGGCTCCCGCTCCCGCCCGGCGAAGCCGCGCTCCGCCAGAGCCTGACGCCGCTTGCGGCACGGTGCTCTCCAGGCCCGTACTACTTGTACTATGCCCTCCGGCCCCGCACCGCGAGCGACGTCCGAGGAACGCGGGTCTCACCCGCGCTCCTGCGCGCGCTTGTCGTCGATGCAGAGTGTGGCCCAGGGAACCGCCTCGAGCCGCTCCACGCCGATCGACTTGCCGCAGACGACGCAGGTGCCGTACGTTTCATCCTCGATTCGCTTCAGCGCCGACTCGACTTCGACGATGAGATGGTCGGCGTTCTCCTCGAGCCCTTCGTCGAGCTCGCGCATATAGGTCTCGGTCGCCGTGTCTGCGAGCTCGCCGGCGCCGCTCGAAAGGTCTCCCGTCTCCTCGGTCATCGACGTCTCGTGGTTCACGCCTTCGCGCGCAGTGCGAAGGCGCTCGAGCTCGCTCTCGAGCTCCTTCCGGAAGCGGGTTGGATCGAGTTTCATCTCGCGCTCGAGGGCGAGATAAGCCTCTGCCGCAGGCGAGTGCTCGAACCTTCCACGGCCCGAAGGATATCGGTGCGACCCGAGGACTACCCGGCGACCCGGCGGATCCCCGGGTCGGTGATCTCCTCGACAGCCGCCGGCTTGACCGCTGGGCTGTCGGCGGGCATCTCCGCGCGCTGTTCTCCGTCCAAGGACTCGAGCGCTGTTCGGAGCATCGCCCGGATCTTGCGCATGTCCTCCTCCAGCCGCTGCTTCTCGGCGGCGGACTCGCGTGTCACGCGACGTCCTTCGGCGTGGGCTTCCCGCACGACCAGGTCCGATTCGCGCCTGGCCTGCTCCTTCATGTCCTGAGCGGCCCGCTCCGCCGACACGAGGGTCGACCGCAGCAGCGCCTCCAGCTCGCGGTGCTTCGACGCCTCGGTCTCGAGCTCGTGCAGGTGGTCGGAGAGGTCGGCGCGCTCGCGCCACACCTCTTCGAAGCTGTCGGCGATCTCCGTGAGCAGCCCGTCGACGGCCTTTCTGCGATAGCCGCGGAGGAACGTGCGGCGGAGTTGGAGATGTCGGATCTCGACTGGTGTAAGCGGCATGTGAACTCCTTGCTCCCTTAGAGGAGCGCTCCGATCAGGTTGGAGACGATCTCGGCCGCAACGAGCAGGACGATGACGCCGACGATCGGGGACAGGTCGAACGGGCCGAGCATCGGCAGTCGGCGAAAGAGGCGCAGGTAGGGGACGACGACTTCGTCCAGGAACCTTTGCACAGCTGCGATCGTCGTGGAATAGGGAAGCCGAACCCAGGACTGGATGACCCAGGCAAGAATGAGCAGGACGTAGATCCAGACGAAGACGCGCACGAAGCTCTGCAGCGACGTGGCGGTGTCGGCCAGCACGCCTATCGAGGCGGGGACGCCCATCGGGCGTGAGTTCGCCACCGGATGCGTGGTTTCCTACCGCGACCGGAGTCCGGCTCCCCGGACCCCGACCTGGGACTTGGGGTCTGGCTTCAGCCAGACTCCGGTTCGGATCTACGCCTGGTTGTAGAAGCCGCCCCGCTCGAGGGCACGCGCTCGCTCCTCGGCGGAGAGCTCGACGTCTCGCGGCATGACGAGGAAGACCTTGTCGGCGACACGCTGCATGCTGCCGTCGAGCGCGTAGGTGAGGCCGCTCGCAAAATCGATCAGGCGCTTCGAGAGGTCGTGGTCCGCGCTCTGCAGGTTCAAGATCACCGGAACCTGCGCCTTGAAGCGGTCGGCGATCTGCTGGGCGTCGTTGAAGCTCCGCGGCACGACCAGATGGACTTTCGCCGGTGACCCTGCATCCACGCTGCGCAATCGCGGCGTTGATTCCTGTCGCCGGCGGGAGCGCGCGGGCGCAGCCTCGTCCGAGGCCCAGTCGTCACGCTCGGGAGCGCTCGGTAGGCGGCGCACGTTCTGCCGGTCGCGACGGCGATAGCCCTCCTCGACCTGCTCGTTCGTGACGTAGTCCGACTCGTCCCACTCCTCCTCCTCGGCGATGCCGAAGTAGACGAGCGTCCGGTTCCAGAGATCGGAGAAGCCCATGCGTGGCGATTCTAATGCCGCTGGAAGAACGCCTCGCCGATGCGAACGAGCGTCGCGCCCTCCTCGACCGCGACACGGTAGTCCTGTGAGGTTCCCATGCTCAGCTCAGAGAGACCGTGCTCGGCCGCAAGCGCGGCGAGGCGATGGAAGTACGGTCGCGACGCCTCCGGGTCGGCCGCAAGCGGAGGCATGGTCATCAATCCTCGAATCGCCGGGAAGCGCGGCAAGAAGCTCGCGATCTCCGCGGGGATGACGCCGGACTTGGCGCTTTCCTCGGAGAGGTTGACCTCGAGCAGCGCCGGAGTGGTCAGGCGCGCAGCCGCTGACTCGGACGAGAGCGAGTGCACGAGCTCGCAGAGCCGGTTCACCACCTTGACCTTGTTCGACTGCAGGTGGCCGATGAAGTGCCAGCGGAACGCGTCGCCGTAGTTCGCATGCTTTCGCTCGAGATCCTGCGCCCGGTTCTCCCCCACCACGTCCACCCCCGCCTCTGCGAGCACCGCCATCTCCTCGACCGAGACGTACTTCGACGCGACGACCACTGTCACGCGCTCGCCGACCTCGTCTCGGACGCGGCGGTAGCGCTCGGCGATCTCCTTGCTCGACGCGATGCTCACGCGTCGGGCGTTTCGGCGATCAAGTCGCGTGCCGCCGCGAGCTCCGAGTCGCGTCCGTCGAGCTCTCCGTTCAGCCTTCTCCGGCGAAGCTCTGCCAGCACCTCCCCCACCCGCGGGGACTCGGCGAGGCCGAGCGCGACGAGCTCTGTGCCGCCGATCTCGATGCGGACGTCGCGAAGTCGCGTGAAGTAGTCGCGTAGCTCGGGGCGGTCTTCCATGGCGAGCGCCAGGAGCGGAGCGTCCGGTGCGAATGGGTCAGCCAGGGCGACGACTTCGGCCGGGCGGAGCCGCTCGCTCCGAAGGCGCTCAACGATGCGGGGGGCGACCGTGATCGCGCCGGCGATCCGGTCGACGTCGCGTCTTCTCATGTTCAGTCCCTCCAGCCAGGTGTGCGCGTCCTCCGGGGACATCTTTCTCCCGAGCACGGCGCAACCGATGCGCCACGAGGGAACGTCCGCGTGTAGCTCGTCGCGCAGTGCGTTCGCGCGCTCGAAGAGCGCTGCGGCCTCCGAGTCTGCGCGCAGGTGGGGGTGGATCGCACGATCCGCGGCCAGCTCGCCGAGGCGAAGGATTCCGCCGATCGCGCCCGGATCCTCCAAGAGCCTTTGCAGCTCGTCGCGCAAGCGGGCCGACGAAAGACCGCCGACGAGACCCATCTCGATGCAAGCGTGAGCGAGGCGCGCGGAGTGCTCCTCGAGGCGAAGCCCGTACCGCGCCTCGTAGCGGATTCCGCGGAAGATCCGCGTCGGATCGTCGATGAACGAGAGGTTGTGAAGAACCCGGAGCAGTCGCGCGTCCAGGTCTGCGCGACCTCCGTAGGGATCGACGAGCCGCCCGAAGTCGGTAGGTTGGAGCGACACGGCCATCGCGTTGATCGTGAAATCGCGCCGGAAGAGATCCTCACGGAGACCCGCTCGCCGGACAGTTGGGAGCGCTCCGGGCGCGTCGTAGAGCTCGGTTCGGGTGGTGACGACGTCGACGCGCTCGTCCGCGCCATAGAGCACGGCCGCCGTCCCGAACTTCTGGTGAGAGGTCATGCGTCCCTCGAGAGCCGAGGTGAGTGCCCGCGCGAACTCGATCGCGTCCCCCTCGACGGCGATATCGACGTCGAAGCTCTCCTCTCCGAGGAGGATGTCGCGAACGGTCCCACCGACCAGGTAGACGACCCCGGCACGATCGCCGAGCGACGCGACAGCGTCCAAGAGCGCGCGGAGCTTTTCGAGCGCAGTCAGCTCCTTCGCGAGTCGCAAGGTCGTCATGGCGCGCCCGGATAGCGACGCGAAGCGAGTATCGCCGCGAACGCGTCGAAACCGGTGTTCCGGTGGGTGGCGATGACCTCCTCGACGCGCATCTGCTCATTCTGCCCCGACCGCCCGGTCGAAGCCGCTCTCCGTCGTGGACGCCAAGTAACAGACTGCTACTTGGCAAGCGTCCGGCTCGATATCAGACGTGCGCGATCGCTTCGATCTCGACGCGTGCGCCGCTCGGGAGCTGCGAGACGCCGATCGTCGAGCGCGCGGGTGGGCGGTCGCCAACGTGGCGTGCGTAGACCTCGTTCATCCCGGCGAAGTCGGCCAGATCGAGCAGGAAAACCGTCGTCTTGACGAGCTTGTCGAGCCCGCTTCCGGCGGCCTCGAGGATGGCAGACATGTTCTTCATCAGCTGTTCGGCCTGCTCCTCGACGGTCGATCCGGCGAGCTCGCCCGACTCGAGCACGATTCCGAGCTGGCCGGCGACGAAGACGAGACCACCGACGCGAATCGCCTGGTTGTAAGGGGCGCCCTGGAACGGTCCGGGGGCGCGATCGGTGCTGATGACGTCTTTCTGTGACACGAAACCTCCTCGAGAGTTGGACGAGCGAGCCGTGCGTTACGTTTGACGTGCATCGGCGAGCGCGGCCCCTAGCGCCTTGAAAATCGCCTCCAGGACGTGCTGCGAGTCCTGGCCCTCGAACAGCCGCACGTGGATCGTCAGCCCCGCCTCCTCGGCGAGCCCGCGCAGGAAGGCTGCCGCGAGATCGGTGCGGAGCCCTCCGGCTTTCGTCGACGTGAGATCCGCGTTGGAAGCGACCAGTGGTTTTCCCGACACCTCGAGGACGACCATCGCAAGCGCCTCGTCGGCCGCGGCGATCCCGACGCCTCGCTGCCCGAGAAGGGGACGCACGGCCGCCCCGAGGGTCGCGCCGGCGGCATCCACCTCCGCCTCGGGCTCGCCCGGAGCAATCTCCAATCGCAATCCGAAACGCCCAGCCTCGGCGAGCGCGAGCAGCAGGTGATCGAGAACAGCGACTCCCGTCGCAATGCTGTTCTCGCCTGAGCTCTCCCCTGGGCGGCCGAGCGTGATCTGCGCGGCTCGGGCCTCGGTCACAGATCGACCCGCTCGATCGCCGCGCCGAGCCCGCGGAGCCGCTCGTCGATTCGCTCGTAGCCGCGATCGATCTGGCCGATGTTCCCGATCGTCGACGTGCCTTCGGCGCACAGCGCGGCGATGACCATAGCCATTCCCGCGCGGATGTCCGGGCTCTCCAGACGCTGGCCATAGAGCGGCGCCGGCCCAGTCACGACCGCGCGATGCGGGTCGCAGAGGATGATGCGAGCGCCCATCGAGACAAGCTTGTCGACAAAGAACAAGCGGCTCTCGAACATCTTCTCGAAGATGAGGACGGTGCCATGAGACTGCGTCGCGCACGTGAGCGCGATCGACGTCAGGTCGGCGGGGAATGCGGGCCAGACACCGCTTTCGATCTTCGGGATCTGTCCGCCGAGGTCGTCAACGACTCGGAGGTCTTGGCCCGGCGCGACATGCACAGTGCGCTCGTTGACATCCATTCGGATCCCGAGCTTGCGAAACGCGGGCACGATGGCGATCAGGTCATCGGGCTCGACGTCCTCGATCGTGACATCGCCACCCGTGAGCGCGGCCAATGCCGCGAAGCTCGCGACCTCGACATGCTCGGGCCCGATCCGGTGCTCGCCGCCGCTCAAGCCGTCCACGCCGTCGATGTGCAGGACGTTCGAGCCGATGCCCTCGATCCTCGCGCCGAGCGACACCAAGAAGCGGCAGAGATCCTGAATGTGCGGCTCACAGGCGGCGTGGCCGACGACTGTCTTGCCCTCGGCGAGGACTGCGGCCATGACCGCATTCTCGGTTCCCATGACCGAAGCCTCGTCCAGGTACATGCGCTTGCCGCGGAGGCCCTTCGTCTTCATCTCGTACGCGCCGTTCAACTCGACGTCCACCCCGAGCTCCTGGAACGCGTGGATATGAGTGTCGAGCCGGCGGCGCCCGATTACGTCACCACCGGGCGGCGGCACGGTGACCCGCCCGAACCGCGACAAGAGCGGCCCCGCGAGCAGGAACGAGGCGCGGATTTCCCGGCAGAGCTCGGGATCGAGATCGGACTTGTCGACGTCGCGCGGGTCGATCCGGATCTCGTTCGGCCCGTTCCAGTCGGCATCGGCGCCGAGATCCACGAGCAGCGCGACCATCGTCTCGACGTCACGGATTCGCGGGACGTTCGAGAGGCGTACCTCGTCCGAGGCGAGCAGGGTGGCCGCGAGGATGGGGAGCGCCGCGTTCTTGTTGCCCGCCGCGCGGACGGCGCCGCTGAGCGCGCGGCCGCCTTCGATCACGAAGGTCTGCATGGGACGGGAATCGTACTCGGCGGTCCCCGCGCTCCTTTGGATCTCAGGAAGAGAGATGTTCGATGGCAAGTCGAGGGATTTGGTCGCTCGACTCGAAGCCGAGGATCTGGGCATAGAAGGAGAGCTCCGCCTCCTGCGAGGCGATGATCGTCTCGGCTTTGCGGAACCCGTGGCCTTCTCCTTCGAAGAGCAGATACGCGTGTGCGATTCCTCGGTCTCGAAGCGCGGCGACGATCAGCTCGGCCTGCGAGGGCGGCACGACCTTGTCGTCGGCGCCCTGCAAGACGAGCATCGGCGTCTCGATCTGCTCGACGAAATGAATCGGGCTCCGCGCCCGGTAGAGCTCGGCCGCCTCCGGATACGGGCCGACGAGCGTGCGCTCGTACTCGAGCTCGAACTTGTGGGTGTCGCCGCCGCCGAACAGCTCGAGATCGGCGATGCCGAAATACGAGGCGCCGGCCGCGAACTCGTCCGTGAACGTGAGCGCGCAAATCGTCGTGTAGCCGCCCGCGCTTCCACCGGTGATCAGCAGCCGGTCGGGATCGGCTTCTCCCTCGGCGACGAAAAAACGGGCGGCATTCACGCAGTCCTGCAGATCCACGACACCCCACTGGCCGTTCAGCCGCTCGCGATAGGCGCGTCCATAGCCGGTCGATCCTCCGTAGTTGACGTCGACGACGGCGAAACCCCGGCTCGTCCAGAACTGCGTGTCCAGACTGAAGATCGGGCTCGCGCTCGAGGTTGGCCCCCCATGGCTCATGACGATCAGCGGGGGCAGCTCGCCTTCCGGCGCGGCGTGCTCGGGGCTGACAGGCGGGTAGAAGAGCGCATGCGCGGAAAGACCGCCCTCGGTCGGGAACTCGATGGCACGCGGCGCCGAGAAGTAGGAGGGATCCACCGGCGCCTGAGCGCTTCGCCGCAGCGTCTCTGTCGACCCGCTGGAGACATCGAGCCGGACGATCTCGCTCGGAGTCGTCGCCGAGCCGGCGAGAAACACGACCGTCGATCCCTCTGCCGCGACGAAGTGGCTCGACACCGCGTCGTACGGCAGCTCGAGCTGCTCGAGCGTTCCGCTGTCCGCGTCGAGCACGCCGAAGAGCGTCCGGCCCTCGCAGTCGTACGTGACGAAGAGCCGACCGTCGCCGAGGAAGGCGAAGGACTGCAGCCCGAACACCCAGGCGGGATAGCCGAACTCCGCCTCGGCGGCGTACAGCACGCTCCGCTCTCCATTCCGCACGCGCTCGAGGTTCCACCAGCCGCTGCGATCGCTCGCGAACACGAGGTCGCCGTCCGGGCTCCACTCGGGCTGCCAGATCGACTCCTCGCCGTCCTTCCCGGCGACGTGCGCGATGTTCGCGAGCGTTCCCTCGCGCGTGAGCTCGGCCGCGAAGAGCTCGCACCCGTCCCACGGCATCCAGGGAAGATTCCAGGCGAGGTAGCTGAGGCGCTTTCCGTCGGATGAGATGCGCGGATTCGAGTAGAAGTCGCGCCCGCCGGCGATGATCCTCGGCTCGGTGGAGCCGTCGGTCGGAATCGCCACGAGCTCGTTGACCACGTCTCTCGAGCGCTCACCTTGATCGTGGCGCTCACAGACGCCGATCCACAAGCGGCCGTCGGAGGTGACGCGCCCGTCGGCATAGCGATGCCTCCTCCCCGCGACCGCCGCGGTTATCGGCATGGGCGCGGCGCCCGGGTCGACGCGATAGAGCCGCTGGTCTTCGAAGTTCGAGCAGAACACGGTGTCCCCGCGGACGCAGTAGGCGCCGCCTCCGTACTCGTGCACCATCGTGCGTACGTTGAAGCCGGACGGAACGGCGTCGGCGGGATCGCCACCGCCGACCGCCTTCATCAAGACCACGCGACCCTGCTCCGAGGGACGTCCCTCGAGCCACCAAGTGGTGCCGCCCTCGAGCCAGACGGCGGAGAGGCGGGGGGCGGGACGCGCGGGCGTCTCTGGGGTGGTTGGTGGCGAACGAGTGTCCCAAGGCACGGCGGC
>JBPCMD010000044.1:0-30432 GCA_051002595.1 Gaiellaceae bacterium | reverse complement strand
ACGTCGTCGTCCAGACCCAGACCGCTTCCGTCTCGCTCATCCAACGTCGCCTGAGGGTCGGCTACACGCGAGCGGGAAGGCTGATCGACATGCTCGAGCGGCGCGGGATCATCTCGGGCTACGAGGGCTCGAAACCGCGTCGCGTGCTCGTCCCCGAGAGCGAGCTCCACGCCTCCGAGAGGTTGTAAAGCTTCGGTTCCGACTTGAGAACCGGCCCAACTTGCGCTTAGATCAAGCGTCCAACAAGGGCGGCAGGGTCTATTTCTCAAGGAGGGATTGTGAAAGCACGCATTACTGCGATCGGCGCTGTGCTCGGACTCGTCGCAGCGACGGCGCTCATTGTCAGCACGGCCGGCTCCGCAAAGCCGGCGCAGGACGACTTCAAGATGGCGATCTTCACGGACATCGGAAGCCTGCAGGATCGTTCGTTCAACCAGCTCGCGAACGAGGGCCGCATCGCCATCGGCAAGGAGCTGGGCATCCAGACGCGCGTCTACCAGACCAAGAAGGAGTCCGAGCGGATCCCGAACGCCGTCGCGGCGGCCCGCGCGGGCCACAACCTCATCTTCGGGGTCGGCTTCCTCAACTTCACCGCGATCAACGCGGTCGCCCCGAGGTATCCGGATCTGCAGTTCGCCGGAGTCGACCAGCCGTACGTCCTGTACGCGAAGAAGCCGAAGAACGCCACCGGGGTCGTCTTCGCAGAGCACGAGGCCGGCTATCTCGTCGGGTATCTCGCGGCGCTGCAGCTGAAGAGCCAGGGTGGGCCGCAGATCATGAGCGCGGTGGGCGCCAACAACGTCCCGGCGATCGTCAAGTTCATCAGCGGGTACATCCAGGGCGCGAAGAAGGCGAACCCGCGCGTCAAGGTGATCGGGAACTACGCCAACGACCCGACCTTCGCGGATCAGGCGAAGTGCAAGGAGACCGCGCTCGGCCAGATCGAGCAGGGCTCGCGGGTGATCTTCCAAGTCGCCGGCGGGTGCGGCCTCGGTGCGCTCTCCGCGGCCAAGGAGGCGAAGATCTGGGGCATCGGCGTCGATGCGGACCAGCTCTACCTCGGCAGCCACATGCTGACGAGCGCTCTCAAGCGGGTCGACGTCGCGGTCAAGGACCTCACGCGGCTCGCCTCCGACGGCAAGCTGAAGAGCCAGCGTGACTACCTGTACAGCCTGAAGAACAACGGCGTGGGGCTCGGCTCCGTCAACAAGAAGGTCAAGAAGAGCTTCGTCGCGAAGACGAACGCGATCGCCAAGCAGATCGGGACCGGCAAGATCAAGGTCAAGGCCACGATCAAGTTCTAGCCCTCGAGCGACTCTAGGGGGTGGGAGTGTGTCCCACCCCCTAGAATCGCGCTCGCGATGAGCGATCCCCCCGTCGTCCTCGAGCTGAAGGGGATCACCAAGCGGTTCCCCGGCACGGTCGCCAACGACGGCATCGACTTCGACCTGCGACGAGGAGAGGTGCACGCGCTGCTCGGCGAGAACGGGGCCGGCAAGTCGACCTTGATGAACATCCTCTACGGGCTGTACAGCCCGGACGAGGGGGAGATTCTCGTCAACGGCGATCCGGTCCGGATGTCCTCGCCCGGTGATGCGATCGCCCGTGGGATCGGGATGGTGCATCAGCACTTCATGCTCGTTCCGGTCATGAGCGTGGCGGAGAACATCGTGCTAGCGGTCGAGCCGCGGCAGAACGGCGTCCTGCTCGATTACGGAGCCGCGCGCCGCCGCGTCGCCGAGCTCGCTCGCGGGTTCGGCTTCGCGATCGATCCCGAGGCCCTGATCGAGGACATCACCGTGGGGCAGCAGCAGCGGGTCGAGATCCTGAAGGCGCTCTACCGCGGCGCCGACATCCTCATCCTCGACGAGCCGACCGCCGTCCTGACGCCGCAGGAAGCGACCGAGCTCTTCGAGATCCTAAAGACGCTGCAGCGTAAGGGAATGTCGATCATCTTCATAAGCCACAAGCTGAACGAGGTGCTCGAGATCGCCGATCGCGTGACGGTGCTCAGGCGCGGAAAGAAGATCGAGACGCTACCCACCGCGGGCGCGAGCGAGGAAGACCTCGCGCGGCGCATGGTGGGCAGGGACGTGATCCTTCGGGTCGACAAGGGCGCGAGCGCGCCGCTCGACCCGATTCTCGTCGTCGAAGACCTGCACGTGCGCGACGACCGGGCGCTCGACAAGGTACGTGGTGTGTCGTTCGAGGTCAGAGGCGGCGAGATCGTCGCGATCGCCGGCGTCGACGGAAACGGCCAGACCGAGCTGATCGACGCGATCACCGGCCTTCGGCGGGTCGAGCGGGGAAGAGTCCTCGTCGACGGTCTGGACGTCACCGGCGCGAACGCGCGGCGCCACTTCGAGGTCGGTGTCGGACACGTCCCCGAGGACCGGCAGCGCCGTGGGCTCGTGCTCGACTTCTCGCTCGCCGAGAACATCGGGCTGCACGACTTCCGCAAGCGCCCCTACGCCCGGCTGGGCTGGCTGCATCCCAAGCGCCTCCTCGAGCGGGCGCGGCGCCTGATCGTCGAGTTCGACGTCCGCGGGGGAGGGCCGAAGACCGCCGGTCGAGCGCTCTCGGGAGGAAATCAGCAGAAGGTGATTCTCGCGCGCGAGATCGATCGCGATCCGCGCGTCCTTGTCGCCGCACAGCCGACGCGCGGGCTCGACGTGGGCGCGATCGAGTTCGTGCACCAGCGCCTCGTCGAGGAGCGGGACGAGGGACGAGCCGTCCTGCTCGTCTCCCTCGAGCTCGACGAGGTGCTGTCGCTTGCCGACCGCATCCTCGTGGTCTACGAGGGCGCGATCGTCGGCGAGTTCCTGCCGACGACGAGTGAAGAGGAGCTCGGAGTCGCGATGACGGGCGGCGGCAAGCGCGAGGTCGCGGCATGAGTGGAGCCGGCCGATGAGCGTCACCCAGCTCGACGCGCCGCCGCCCGGCGAGCCCGAGGACTCGGCCAGGTTCGACCCCAGCGGACTGGCGCGAGCGCAGGGCATCCTCGTACCCGTCCTCACCGTCGTTCTCGCCTTTCTCATCAGCGGCGTGGTCGTGCTCCTGACGACGAACGACATCGGCGACACGCTGGAGACGTACCGTGCGATCTTCCGCGGCTCCGGACTTTCGTGGTTCATCGAGCTCGGAAGCCACGACATCGGGGTGCCCTTCACGGACGCGCGCGTGTGGTTCCCCTGGAACACCGACGACATCGAGTCGCTCGCGGCGTCGAACCTCCAGCAGACGTTCATCCTGTGGACGGGGCTCGTGCTCACAGGGTTGGCCGTCGCATTCGCCTTTCGCTGCGGCCTCTTCAACATCGGCGGCCAGGGGCAGTATCTGGCCGGATCGATCGGCGCGATTCTCGTCGGCACGGAGCTCTCGGACGCCGTCGAGCTTCCGAGGTTCCTGCTGATCCTGCTCGCGACGCTCGGTGGGATGCTCGCCGGCGCGCTCGTGGCCGGGATCGCGGGATTCCTCAAGGGAACCGTGGGCGCGCACGAGGTGATCACGACGATCATGCTGAACTGGATCGTCATCTGGGTGGGGTCGTACCTGTTCGGGATCGGCGGCCCCTTCCAGACCAAGGAGTCGGACGCGATCCCCGCCTCGGCCGACATCCCCGAGGAGGCGAAGCTCCCCGTCTTCTGGGGGGACCCGCTGTTGCAGGGCCTGCACATCGGATTCTTCGTCACCCTCGTCTCCCTCGTCGTGTACGCGCTCACCCTGAATCGGACGACGCTCGGCTACGAGGTGCGTGCGGTGGGCTTCAACCCGGAGGCGGCGCGGTACGGAGGCATCAGCGTGGCGCGGAGCTACTTTCTCGCGATGGCCATCGCGGGAAGCTTCGCGGGCCTCGCCGGAGCGCTGGACTCGCTCGGCTGGCAGTTCCGCCTCGACATCACGCAGATCCAGGGCTCGACCCTCGGCTTCGCCGGAATTGCCGTCGCACTGCTCGGTCGAAACACCGCGGTGGGCGTGGGTCTCGCGGCCCTCCTCTTCGCCGCGCTCGAGACCGGAACGGCCTCGCGCAACCTTGATCCGGAGATCTTCGAGCCCGACCTCGCCTCGAGCCTGGCGATCATCATCCAGGGTCTCGTCGTCCTCTTCGTCGGCGCGGAGCTCGTGATCCTGTTCCTGCTCGCGAGGATGCGGCGGACCCGAGCCGCGACGAGCGCGGGATGAGCGCGCTCGCGACCCGCATCCCGAGCACGAATCGCGCCCTGGCGGCGCTCGGCGTCGTGCTCGGAATCGTCGCCGCGTTGCTGATGCTGCCGCCGGTCACGCTGCGAAGTCCGCTCGTTCCGATCGTCGTCGGGCTCGTGGCGATCACGATCGGCGTCGGGTCGTGGATTCGGGGAGAACGACGGGTGGGGAGCTACGCTGCCGCGGCGGGCGCGACCGGCCTCGTGATCGGGCTCCTCGCGACGCGCTCGAGCGTCGAGAACCTGGACGCCGTCGTCGTGTGGGGGGCGCTTCTGGCCGCGACGCTCCGGTACGCGACGCCGTTGCTCTTCGCGGCTCTCGGGGGTCTCTTCTCCGAGCGCTCGGGCGTCGTGAACATCGGCCTCGAGGGGATGATGCTGTTCGGCGCGTTCTTCGCGATCTGGGGCGCCGACGTCACGGGCACCTGGACACTCGGCCTCGCCATCGGCGTCGGGTCGGGCGCGCTGCTCGGCCTGTTGCACGCGTTCTTCTCGATCAGCTTGCGCGCCGACCAGATCGTCGGCGGGACCGCGATCAACCTCATCGCTCTCGGGCTCACGACGTACCTCTTCATCAAGGTCTACGGCACCGAAGGAACTCCGACGGGCATCTCCTCGATTCCGAACGTCTCACTCGGCTTCTTCGACCAGGTCCCGGGCATCGGCAGTTTCCTCGACGACGTCCTCGGCCGTCTCAACCTCATGATCTGGGCAGGCTTCGTACTCGTCTTCGCCGTCTGGGTCGTCGTCTTCAGGACGCCGATCGGACTGCGCGTTCGGTCGGTCGGCGAGCATCCGCGCGCCGCGGACACGGTTGGCATCAACGTCTACGCAGTGCGCTACGGCGCCGTGATCGTCTCGGGCGCGCTGGCCGCGGCCGGAGGAGCGTACCTCTCGCTCGGCTTCGTGGAGACCTTCGACCAGAACATGACCGCCGGGCGGGGCTTCATCGCTCTCGCCGCTCTGATCTTCGGAAGCTGGCGTCCGTTCGGAGCTGCCGCAGCCTGCTTGCTCTTCGGCTTCTCGAGCGCGCTCTCGGACAGCCTCCAGACGTACTCGACCTCGATCTCGACGCTGTTCGAAGCGCTTCCCTACGCGCTCACCCTGATCGCCGTCGCCGGCATCATCGGCCGCTCGATCCCGCCCGCCGCCGTTGGTCGCCCGTACGTCAAGCAGTAGCGTGACTCGGTCGGGCAACGGATCCGCCTGGGGGTCGCTCGTGATTGGACTCGCTTCGGTCGTCGCGCTTCCCGTCGCGATCTATGTGAGCCGCTTCAGCGAGCGGTACGAGCTGCTCCACGCGGGGTTCGCGATCCCGATCGCCGCCGTTCTCGGGGTGGTCTCGATCGCGCTCGCGAGGCGGGCGCGGATGCGGAGCGGCGTCACGCTCAGCCGCGGTGGCGGAAACCGCTTCGCGCGCGTCGGACGTGTGCTCGGGATCGTGGGAGTGTGCATGGCGCTGGCGGCGCTCGTATCGCTCGGCGTGTACGGGCTGCTCGAGTACGTAGGCTCGCGCGATTAACACGTCCGTCGGCGTCTCCTCTACACTGCCCCGCTCGTGTTCGATATCGGCTCCAGCCTCCGCGAAGCCCGTCTCCGCCAGGAGCTCGACTTCCCAGAGCTCGAGGCGCGGACGAAGATCCGGCCGAAGTACCTGCGCGCGCTCGAGGACGAGCGCTTCGACACGCTGCCCGCGCCCACGTACATCAAGGGCTTTCTCCGCTCCTATGCGGAGGCGCTCGGGCTCGACGGACAGCCGTTCGTGGACGAGTACACCTCGCGCTTCTCGACCGAAGAGGAGACCGTGGTCTACGCGCGGCGAGCGCCGGCGACGCCTCGGCGCGACCGCTCGGCTCGCGAGTCTCGCATGGCGGTCCTCGCGCTTCTCGGCATCGCCGTTCTGACTGCGCTCGTCATCGCCGCCTGGCGCTTCGGCGGCCCCGAGAACGAGACCGTTCCCCGCCTGGACGCACAGGGTCAGAACCCGGCGACCGCGGCCTCGAGACCGGCGGCAGGGCGGGTCAAGCTCGTCGTCCGCGCCGTTCGAGGAGGCTCCTGGATGGAGGTTCGGGCCGGCTCGGTGTCCGGCCAGCTCTTGTACAGCGGAACACTCGAACGTGGGCAACAGAAGCCCTTCCAGGGACGACGCCTCCAGCTCGCGCTAGCCGAGCCCGAGAACGTGGTCGTGCGGGTGAACGGGAACCGCGTCGAGCTTCCCGCGGGGACCGCGTTCGTCGTCAGCGCGCAGCGGATCGCTCCCGCGTCCTCTTGACGCAGGCTCGTCCGCGAGCGGCAGTCGTCGTCACCGGCTCAGAGCTCGTTCGCGGCGAGCGGAGCGACCGCAACGGGCCATTTCTCGCCGCGGAGGCGCTTCGCCTCGGTCTCGAGCCGGAGCGGATCACGATCGTGGGCGACCGGCCAGAGGATCTCGAGCGCGCGCTAGCCGACGGGCTCACCGCCGATCTCTGCCTGGTCTCGGGAGGGCTCGGCCCAACCCATGACGACCGAACCGTCGAGATGGTCGCGCGCGTCGCCAGGCGAGCGCTTGTCCTCGACGAGAGCCTCGAGCGGGAGATCGAACGGGTCTCGCGCATGGTCGCCGAGCGCATGGGGCGGCGGTACTCCGAGTTCTCCACTGGCGTCACGAAGCAGGCGACGCTTCCCGACGGCGCCCTGTCCCTCGGCCTCGCAGGAACGGCTCCCGGGTTCGTGCTCGACACCGACGGGCAAGCAGTCGTCGTGGTGCTGCCGGGGCCTCCACGCGAGCTCCGTCGGCTCTGGCCACGGGCTCTCGAGACCCCACCCGTGCAGAGGGTGCTCGAGCGAGCCCCGGAGCGCGGTCGAGCCATCCTTCGTTTCTTCGGCACTCCCGAGTCCGCGGTCGCGCGGGCGCTCGCGGAAGCCGGAGGCGATGGGAACGGGGTGGAGGCGACGATCTGCGCGCGTGAGTTCGAGATCCACGTCGACCTGGTGTTCGAGCCCGAGGCGGGAGAGAGGGCGGAAGCCATCGCGCAGGCGCTCCGCGGTGAGCTCGAGCGCTACCTCTTCAGCGAGGACGAGCGCTCGGTCGCCGAGATCGTCCTTGACCTCTGCCGCGCCCGTGGCTTCACGCTGGGCGCCGCCGAGTCGTGCACCGGTGGGCTCGTCGCAGCGCGCCTGACGGAGATAGCGGGCTCGAGCGATGTCTTTCGGGGCGGTGTCGTCGCCTACGCGAACGACGTGAAGGAGGGCGAGCTCGGAGTCACCCGCGAGCTGCTGGAGCAGCACGGCGCCGTCTCCGCCGAGGTTGCGCAGGCGATGGCGCGCGCAGTGCGGGAGCGCCTCAGCGCGGACATCGGGGTCGCCGTCACCGGGATAGCCGGACCCGACGGCGGCAGCGAGGAGAAGCCCGTCGGTCTCGTTCTTCTGCATGCGGTCGGCCCGGACGGCGAGAAGGCGCGGCGCATCGAGCTTCCCGGAGACCGCGAGATGGTGCGCGGTCGCGCCACCGCCGCAGCGCTCCATCTCGTGCGGAAGTTGTTGGAAAGTCGCCACACAGGCGTGTGAATCGAGCGGGTAGCGTCAGCGAGCATGAGGAGCCGGCCGAGGGAGATGAGCGACTCAGGCTCTTTCTCGCGCTCGAGCTTCCCGGTGACGTCTGCGAGGCGCTCGCCGCGTGGAGCGCAGGATGTCTCGGGGGAGGGCGCCGGATCGAGAGCTTTCACGTCACGCTGGCCTTTCTCGGCTCGAGACCGCGAAGCGAGCTCGACTCCATCCTCACCGCCGTTCGCGAAGCTGCGAGCGACACTGCTCCGTTCGAGCTCGAGCCGTTGCGCTACCGCGAGACGCGCTCCGTGGGCATGCTCGTCCTCGAGGACGAGAGCGGCGCGGCTACCCGGCTTGCCGTCGATCTTCAAGCCCGGCTGGAGGGGCTCGGCGCGTACCGTCGGGAAGCGCGCCCCTGGCTGCCGCATGTCACGGTCCTGCGCTTCAGAGAGCGTCCTCGCCTCGATCCGCCGCTGCCCGCGGTCGGCCGCTTCATGCCGTCCGGCGCCGCTGCTTTCCTTTCACGTCTGGGCCCCGCCGGGGCACGCTACGAAGTCCTCGAGTCGCACCCGTTTGCACAGTGATCGCCTGAGATTCGAAGTAGGGAGGATGACCGCATGAAGCGAGAGGAAGCCCTCGACGTCGCGCTCGGCCAGATCGAGCGCCAGTTTGGAAAGGGGTCGGTCATGCGCATGAGCGACCGGCCGCAAGTCGCCATCGGCGCTGTCTCGACGGGCTCGCTCGCGCTCGACGTCGCGCTCGGCATCGGCGGCCTTCCGCGCGGTCGCATCGTCGAGATCTACGGCCCCGAGGCCTCGGGCAAGACCACGCTCGTCTATCACGCGATGGCGGAGGCTCAGCGACGAGGTGGGATCTGCGCCTTCATCGACGCTGAGCATGCGATGGATCCCCAATACGCGCGGCGCATCGGTGTGGACATCGACCAGCTTCTCGTCTCCCAGCCCGATACGGGCGAGCAGGCGCTCGAGATCACCGAGCTCCTCATCCGCTCGGGCGCGCTCGACATCGTCGCGATCGACTCGGTCGCCGCGCTCGTTCCCAAGGCCGAGATCGAAGGGGAGATGGGGGACAGTCACGTCGGGCTGCAGGCCCGTCTCATGAGCCAAGCGCTGCGCAAGCTCGCGGGCACCTTGAACCGCACGGACACGATCTGCATCTTCACGAACCAGCTGCGCGAGAAGATCGGGGTGATGTTCGGCAACCCGGAGACGACACCCGGCGGCCGGGCGCTCAAGTTCTACGCCTCGGTACGGCTCGACATCCGGCGGATCGAGACGCTCAAGGACGGAGCGGAGGCGTTCGGCAATCGCGTGCGCGTCAAGGTCGCCAAGAACAAGGTCGCTCCGCCTTTCAAGCAGGCCGAGTTCGACATCATCTACGGGCAGGGCATCCCCTGGGAGGGGACCGTTCTCGACGTCGCGCTCGAGAAGAAGATCGTCCAGAAGGCAGGCTCGTACTTCAGCTTCGACGACGAACGGCTCGGGCAGGGCCGACAGAATGCCACCGCGTTCCTCTCGGAGAACCCCGACCTGGTTCAGCAGATTCTCGCGCGCGTCCAGGCGGAGGCGCCGGAGGACCAGATCATCTCGGCACGGCTCCTCCCGGCGAAACCTCATGCCGAGGAGGCGATCGAGGTCGAGGAGGAGGTCGTCGCGGTCGAGGGGTAGATGGTCGACGCCGTACCTCACGTGCGATCTGGCGCGTCGAGGACGTTTTCCAGTCGTATGGCTCGCGACGGGAGAGCAAGCTCGAGCGCCAGCTCGCGCCGGCACCAAGGGCGACGATCTCATGAGGTCGAGCATCTGACATGCCCAGTGAATCCGCAGTCGACGTAGCGCTTCGCGCGCTGCGGCACCGCGACCGGAGCACCACCGAGATTCGGGAGCGCCTCGCTGCAGCCGGTTACGCTCACGAGGAGCGAGACGGGGCTGTCGACACCCTGCTTCGGACGGGCGTGCTGGATGATGCTCGCTTCGCAGCGCTACGAGCGCGAGCGCTCGCCGAACGCGGCGCCGGCGACATGCGGATCCGCCACGAGCTCAAGCGCGCGAGCGTCCCGGCGGAGCTGGTGGACGATGCCCTGGGGTCGATCGAGCCGGAAGCGGAGAGAGCGCGGAGCGTCGTCGCGCGGCGTGGGCCCGGGCCGAGGACAGCGCGCTTTCTCCACGGGAAGGGGTTCTCGGACGAGATCGTCGCGGGCGTCGTTGCAGGCAGCCGCGAAGACGAGCTAGGATGACGGGGCTTTCACCTGACATTTACCTGCTCGCTGAACATTTTCCGAACCAGTGAACTCGATTCAGCTCTTGACGACCGACACAGACCACCGGATGACTGCCGGCGATGGAAGGATGCGGCACCTCCCGAGCTGAGGCGCGACACGCGCAGTGCCGAACGAAGCCGAACAGGCTGAGTGCGGGGTGTGAGCAGCCGCGGCGAAATCGCCGCGGACAATCGATTCCTCTACGGAGGCTCAATGCTCACGGTCGTGGCGGCGCTCATCGGGATCCTCATCGGGGCGATCGGCGCCGCGATCTTCCTGCTCACGCTGTCACGCTCGCGTGTCCGTGCGGCCGAGGCGACCCGGGAACGTGTTCTCGCCGACGCCGAGCGCCAGGCCGAAGCCGTGCGCAGGGAGGCCCAAGTGGATGCGCGCGAGCAAGCGGTGCAACTAAAGAGCGAGATCGAGGCCGAGATTCAAGATCGCCGGCTGCAGATCGTGAAGATCGAAGAGCGAGTCGTCCAGAAGGAGGTGGAGACCGACGACAAGCTAACCGAGCTCGTTCGGCGCGAGCAGGGGCTGGGCGACCGCGAGGTGCACGCCAAGGCGCTGCAGGAGGAGCTCAAGGAGGCTAAGGACGAGGCGCTGGCGGCGCTCGAGCGGCTCTCGGGCCTGACCGTTCACGAGGCGAAGCAGCAGCTCCTCGAGCGCTCGACGGACCTGGTTCGCCATGAGCTCGCACGGGAGGTGCGCCAGATGGAGGAGGAAGCGCGGTCGGAGGCTCGCCGCCGCGCCCGCGCGCTCATCGCCGATTCGCTCCAACGCGTTGCCGCGAGCCACACCGCGGAGGCGACGGTCTCGGTCGTGGCGCTCGCCTCGGACGATCTCAAGGGACGCATCATCGGCCGCGAGGGACGAAACATCCGCGCTCTCGAGCATCTGACGGGCGTCGACTTCATCATCGACGACACGCCGCATGCGGTCGTGCTCTCGTCGTTCGACCCGCTCCGACGCGAAGTGGCGCGGTTGACGCTCGAGAAGCTCATCGAGGACGGCCGCATCCACCCGGCGCGAATCGAGGAGATGTACTACCACTCGAAGGCGGAGCTCGACGAGCATATTCGTCACGCGGGTGAGCAGGCCGTGTTCGAGGCGAATTGCGGCGAGTTCCACGAGGAGCTCGTTAAGATTCTCGGTCGGCTGCGCTACCGGACGAGCTACGGACAGAACGTGCTCAAGCACACGCTGGAGGTCGTGCACCTCGGTGGGATCATGGCGGCCGAGCTGAAAGCGGGGGTCAAGACGACGAAGCGCGCCGCGTTGCTCCACGACGTCGGCAAGGCGATGAGCCACGAGGCGAACGGCTCCCACGCGCTGATCTCCGGGCAGCTGGCACGCCGTTTCGGCGAGTCGGACGGGGTCATCCACGCGATCGAGGCCCATCACTACGAGGTGCAGCCTCAGACGGTCGAGGCAGTGCTTTTAATCACCGCGGATGCAGTGTCCGCTTCGCGTCCGGGCGCGCGCGGGGAGAGCCTCGAGAACTACATCCGGCGACTCGAGGCGCTCGAATTGATCGCCACGGCGAAGCCCGGTGTCGCGAAGGCGTACGCGCTACAGGCCGGGCGCGAGATACGCGTCATCGTCGAGCCGAGCCAGGTCGATGATGACGCCGCCGCGTTGCTCTCCCACGAGATCGCACGCGAGATCGAGGATCAGCTCGAGTATCCGGGTCAGGTTAAGGTGATCGTCATACGCGAGTCACGTGCGATCGAGGTGGCGAAGTAGACACCAGGGCCACTGCACGTAGGTGGGTCGAGGTGGGCTCGCGCCTGGCCGTCGGGACGTCGATGCGATCCCCTATCTTTACGATGAGGCTGCGCTCTTCTACTCGCATCCGTTTCGGATGCCTCAGGTACCGCGTGGGTACGAGCCTGGGCGTTCGAGGATCAGGCCAATGCCGTGTGCCGCTTTGGCGAGTGATGGCTGCCACCGACGGCTGCGTGAGTCAAATCGCAGGGACGTACGTGCGTCGCTTCGACCAGCATGAGGTCGTGCTCGCCGCGAGATCTCCGATTTGGCGACGTAGAGTTCTAGACGCCAGGGCTACACTGCCGCGACCGTGAGGCGCTACCACGTCACGACGTTCGGTTGTCAGATGAACGCCCACGACTCCGAGCGGATCAAGGGGATGCTCGAGTCACTCGGCCTCGGCGAGGCAACCTCGCAGGAGTCGGCCGATGTCGTCGTCTTCAACACCTGCACCGTCCGCGAGAAGCCGGATACGCGTCTAGCGGCCCATCTCGGCAACGCCGGAGCGCGCAAGCGCGAGCGTCCCGATGTCGTCGTCGCCGTCGGCGGCTGTTACGCCGAAGCTCAGCGCGAGAGGATCTTCGAGCAATACCCCTTCGTCGACGTCGCCTTCGGCCCCGGCTCCATCCCGCATCTGGGCGAGTGGATCGCCGCGGGCGGGTACGCGATGCCCCGGGGCAGGTTCGGCACGCACGAGCAGTTCGCCGCGGATCTCCCACGGCATCAGGAGCGGAAGTTCCAGGCGTGGGTGCAGGTCTCGATGGGCTGCAACTCGAAATGCGCGTACTGCATCGTGCCGACCGTTCGCGGGCGCGAGCAGAGCCGCCACCCCGGTGAGATCGTCGCCGAGGTGACCTCAATTGCACGGGAGGGAGTCAAGGAGATCACCCTTCTCGGCCAGAACGTCAACTCGTGGGGACGGGACCTCGCTCCGTCGCTTCGCACCGACTTCGGCGAGCTCCTGCGCGCGTGCGACGCGGTCGACGGCATTAGCCGGATTCGCTTTACGAGCCCCCATCCAAAGGACTTCCGCGAGCCCGTGATAGCCGCGCTCGCGGAATGCGTGTCCGTGTGCGAGCACGTCCATCTTCCCCTGCAGTCGGGCTCTACGCGGATTCTCAAACGTATGCGGCGGACCTACGACCGCGAGCGCTATCTCCGCCTCGTCGACACCTTGCGCGCAGCAGTGCCGGATCTCGCGCTCGGGACCGATCTCATCGTCGGCTTTCCGGGTGAGACCGATGAGGATTTCGACGCGACCATCGCTGCCGTCGAGGAGATTCGCTACGAGAGCGCCTTCACGTTCATCTTCTCGTCGCGTGCGGGAACAGAGGCCGCATCGTTGCCCGGTCAAGTCCCTGACGACGTCAAGCATGAGCGGCTCGAGCGTCTCGTGGACACGGTTCAGCGGGTGGCGGCAGAGCAAAACTCGGAGCGAGTCGGACGTGTCGAGGAGGTGCTCGTCGAGGGACCGAGCCGCACGGATGCGTCTCTCCTGCGTGGTCGAACTCGTCGAAACACCACTGTCAACTTCAAGGGCGTGACTCGGCCAGGAGACCTCGCCGACGTTCTCGTCGAAGAGTCCACGTCGATGACCCTTCGCGGCCGCGAGCTCGCGCGTGTCCCGGCCTGAGCAGTTGTTGCGCTTTCGGCACGTTTTGTGACCCACCCGTAGCGATTGGACCGTTATGCTCGCAGTGGGTGGTGGGCTGGGGCGCCCCACTGGACATGACCATTTTGCGGGAGGTCGTTGCCGTTTTCGGGCCCACCGCATCCGGCAAGTCAGAGGTCGCTCGCGAGCTCGCAATCCGGCTCGAGACCGAGGTCATCTCGGCGGACGCCCTCCAGGTCTATCGTGGGCTTCCGATCCTCACCAACCAGCCGACGTCGCCGACCCGGCTGGTTGCGATCAGGAATCTCGCAGAGGAGATGTCCGTCGGCTCGTACGCGGAGCTCGCCCTCGAAGCGATCGACGAGCTCGTCTCAAATTATGGCGTGGCAGTAATAGCAGGCGGAACCGGCCTGTACCTACGCGCTGCGCTCGTGGACTTGCGCGTCCCGCGTCCTCCTCGAGAAGGCGCGCGCGCGCGTCTCGAGGCGTCCTGGGACGCTGACCGCGACGCCGCTCACTCCCGGCTCACGGAGCTCGATCCGCGGGCTGCCACAGTCGTCCATCCAAACGATCGGCGCCGGGTCGTTCGCGCGCTCGAGCTGGCGGAAGCGGGAAGCTCGCTCGTACCGGAGGTCGACCGGCTTTGGTCCGAGGAGTATCGGCGGCCGACACTCGTGATCGGTCTCGAGCTGCCGCGCGACGCGATCGAGCGACGGATCCGGGCACGGACGGAGGAGATGTTCAGCCGGGGGGTTGTCGAGGAGGTGCGGCGAGCGTGCTCCGGGCCGGTATCTCGGACCGCCGAGAAAGCCCTTGGCCTGTTCGAGCTCTCGCAGCTTCCTCCCGACCAGGCGTTCGAGCGCATCGTCGTCCGGACGCGCCGCTACGCGGCCTACCAGAGGAAGTGGATGCGACGCATTCCCGGCATCGTCATGATCGACGCAGACCGGAACCCGACCGAGGTGGCGGATGCGATTCTCGAAGTGGCAGGCGCTGGGTAACACGTACCTGCTCGTCGAGCGGGCGGATCTCGAGCATCCGCTCGGGTCGGACGGGGCTCGCGTGCTCTGCAGTCCGCACCAAGGCGTCGGCGCAGACGGAGTTCTCGAGATCGCCGACATCCGCGGCGCCGAGGCGGATCTCATCGTGTGGAACCCCGACGGGTCGACGGCGGAGCTCTCCGGAAACGGCGCTCGCATCGCCGCCATGTGGCTCGCCCGTCGCAGCGGAGTCGCGTTTCCTCGTCTCCATGTCGGCGGTCGGTCGGTGCCGGCGCGCGTCGAAGGTGACGAGGTCGAGGTCGATCTCGGCGATGTCGAAGTGGGCAAGCCCGAAGCGCTCGAGGTCGACGGCGAGCGCCTCGAGGTGACTCCCGTGTCCGTTGGGAATCCGCACGCGGTCGTCCGCCGCGAGCCAACCCGCGAGGAGCTCCTCCGGATCGGGCCGCTGATCGAGAATCACGAGCGGTTCCCGGCACGCGTCAATGTGCAGCTCGTTCGCCCCGACGGACCGACGGACCTGACGGTAGCGGTGTGGGAGCGGGGAGCGGGGGAGACCCGCTCGTCGGGATCGAGCGCGGCCGCGGCAGCCGCTGCAGCCGTCGTCCATGGTTGGTGTCAGAGCCCGCTCCGCGTGCATCTCCCAGGCGGCACACTCGACGTGGACATCCGCGAGGGGCGAGCAATCATCAGCGGCCCGGTCGTGGAGATCTTCCGCGGGGAGACGGTCTAGCTGCGCATCCTCTTTGCCTCTACGCAGGGCGCAGGTCACTTCGGGCCGCTGATTCCGTTCATCGAGGCGTGCAAGCGCTTGGATCACGAGATTCTCATCGTCGGCCCGCCGACGCTCAAGGCCCGCGACTACCCGTTCAGGGCCGGAGCGGCGCCCCCGGACGAGCTCTTGGGACCGGTCTGGGGCCGCATGCCCATGCTGCCACCAGGGCAGGGGGACGTGGTCGTCGTGGGCGTCATCTTCGCCCGCCTGAACGTGGACGCCATGCTTCCGACGCTCGAGGAGGCGATCGAGGAGTGGCGGCCAGATCTCGTCGTCCGCGAGGGAAGCGAGTTCGCCTCGGCAGTCGCAGCAGATCTGCGCGGAGTTCGCCAGGTGCGGGTCGCGGTGGGATTCTCGATGGTCGAAGAGGCGATGCTGGCGATCGCAGCGCCGGCGCTCGACGAACGGCGCCCGGGTCTCGCGGCGCGGATCGCGGAGTCGCCGTACCTGACGTGCTTTCCGGAGTCGGTCGACCCGCCGCGATTCCAGGTCACGCGCTTCCGCGATCCCGCCACGGAGACGGCGCCGCCGCAACTTCCCGACTGGTGGTCCGGAGACGAGCGACCGCTCGTCTATGTGAGCTTCGGCAGCGTCGCCGCCACCTTCCCGCCCGCGGCCCAGGTTTACACGAGCGCTCTCGACGCCGTCGCCGAGCTCCCGGTGCGCGCGCTCTTGACGACAGGCGGGAACGACCTCGAGCTGGGTGACATTCCCGCGAACGTTCATGTCGAGCGGTGGGTGGCCGAGGCCGACATCCTCGCGCACGCGTCGGCGGCGGTAGGTCACGGCGGAGCAGGCACGACCCTCAGCGCTCTGGCAGCCGGGTGCCCGCTCGTCGTCGTTCCGCTGTTCGGCGACCAGCCGACGAACGCGGTTCGTGTGGCCGTGGCCGGGGCGGGAGTGGTCGCGTCGTTCGAGGGGATCCGCGCCGGCCTCGAGCTCGTTCTCGAGAACGACAGCTACCGCGAAGCGTCCAGGCGCATCTCGGAGGAGATGCGCGCGCTACCTCCGGTCGACGGTTTTCTCCATTCGCTCGCGGGCCAGTCTGGGTGAGCTCGACCAGACGGCCGTCGGGATCGCGGAGCTGTGCCGAGCGGCCCCAGAGCGCTATCTCGGCGATTCCGCTCAGGTGGCGATCTCGAACTCTCGCAAGACGTCGTTGAGCGACGTCTTCAGGTCCGTCGAGTCGCTCCGCTCGCCGACGATCAGAGCGCAGGGAAGCTGGTAGCGCCCCGCGGGGTAGTCCTTCGGCCGCGTCCCCGGCAGCACGACCGAGCGTGGCGGCACGCAGCCGCGGTGCTCCACCGGCGCTAGGCCCGTGACGTCGATGATGGGAATCGACGCCGAGAGGACGACGTTCGGCGCGATGACGGCCCTCTCCCCGACGACGACCCCCTCGACGACCACGGCTCGCGAGCCCAAGAAGGCGCCGTCCTCGACGATCACGGGACGGGCTTGAGGCGGCTCCAGCACGCCACCGATACCGACGCCACCCGAGAGATGGACGTCCGCACCGATCTGGGCGCACGAGCCCACCGTCGCCCACGTGTCGACCATCGTTCGCGGCCCGACCCAGGCGCCGATGTTCACGAAGCCGGGCATGAGAATGACGCCCTCGGACAGGAAGGAGCCGTAGCGCGCCACTCCCGGCGGGACGACGCGAACGCCGCGCTCCGCGTAGTCGTTCTTGACCGGAATCTTGTCGAGGAAGTGGAGCCCGCCCACATCCATCGGCGCCACCTTGCGCAGCCGAAAGTAGAGCAGAATCGCCTTCTTCGTCCACTCGTTGACCGTCCACTCCCCGTCTTGCCTTTCGGCGACGCGGGCCTCGCCTCGGTCGAGGAGCGCCACCGCCTCCTCGATCGGCTCGGAGTCGAGCTCGCCGGCGTCCCACAGCTCCTCGATCCGCCGGGCAAGCTCCATCAGGCGCCATCCTCTCGCATCTGACCGGTGAGCATTCGCCAGAGCGTCTCGTACGCGTGAACGAGCGCCGCGATCTCCACCAGCTCGTCACGCCGGTGGGCGCGCTCGGTGTCGCCCGGCCCGAAGTTGACCGCGTCGACGCCGCGAGCGGTGAAGTCGGCGACGTTCGTCCACGCCTGCTTCGGCTCGATCCCACGCGCGCCTGCCTCGACGAGCGCGTCAACCAGCGGGTTCTCGACGATGACCTCTCCAGGCGCTGAATCGCCTGTTATCGCGATCTCTGCTCGATCGCCGACGAGCTCCTCGAGATAGGAGCGAGCGCTCGCGGGCGTGCGGTCAGGCGCATACCGAAAGCTGATGGTGGCGACCGCAAGGTCGGGAATGACGTTGTCCGCGATCCCGGCCTCGAAGCGCGTCACGCTGATCACCTCCTTGAACATGAGCCCGGCGACGGGGGCATCGCGCGGCTCGTGGTCCAGAACGGGGGCGAGACCGTCGATCGCGCGCTCGATGGCATTGTCGGTCTGCCAAGGTCGAGCGGAATGGCCGCTCACGCCTCGAAACGCGAGGCGCGCGCTCATGTGTCCGAGACAACCGGCATGCACCTTCCCGTCGGTCGGCTCGAGCAGGATCGCCAGGGCCGCGCCATGGATCGCGCTCGAGCCGGCGAAGAGGCTCGGAAGCGGATTGTGCTCGGGCGGGAGCTCCTCGCGACCGAAGAGGAGCAGTCCGACGTCATAGGGTCCAGGTCGCTCGACCGCCAGGTCGCGCACGAGCTCGACGGCGACGGCGATGCCGCCCTTCATGTCGCTGGCGCCCAGCCCGTGCACGGCGCCGCTCTCGATGCGCCCTGGGATGTTCGCCTGAGCGGGGACGGTGTCGTAGTGCCCTGCGAGAACGACCAGCGGCGCAGCGGGGCGGCGCTCGGGAAGAAAGAGGAACGCGTCGTCGTGAGCGTACTCTGCGCTGAGCCCCGCCGGCACGAGCCCCAGCACGTGCTCTCGGATCGCGTCCTCGTGGCGGCTCTCGGAGGGAATGTTCACGAGCTCGAGCGTCCGCTCCGCAAGGCGGTCAGCGAGCTTCGTCACGCCCGGAGCGTACCGCGGCATAATCCTCGAGTGACGTCGCGCCAGCCCGACCGCGCACCCGGAGCCGACCCGGAGCGCGGTTTCGTGGTCGGAGTCTTTCCGAAGGGGGTTGACGGCGAGACCGAGCTCGCCGAGCTACGCGAGTTGGCGCGCACGGCGGGCGTGGAGACGGTCGGCGAGGTGGTGCAGCACCGCGCTCGTCCCGACCCGCGGACGTTTGTAGGCAAAGGAAAGCTCGCTGAGCTCAAGGACGCGTACGCGACCTCGGACGCGGAGGTGCTGTTGGTCGACGAGGAGCTCAGCCCGACGCAGCAGCGATCGCTCGAGGACGCTCTCGAGGCGCGCGTGGTCGATCGGACGCAGCTGATCCTCGACATTTTCGCGCAGCACGCGACGAGCGCCGAGGGGAAGCTCCAGGTCGAGCTCGCGCAGCTCGAGTACAACCTGCCCCGGATGCGCGGGCTCTGGCAGCACCTCGAGCGGCTGGGGGGTGGGGTGGGAACGAGAGGCCCCGGAGAGAGTCAGCTCGAGACCGACCGCCGGCTTGCCAGAACACGCGTCTCCCTCGTCAAGCGGCGCCTACGCGGGCTCAGTGGACAGCGGGCGACCAGGAGGAAGGAACGGGAGCGGACGAGCGCCCCCACGATCGCGCTCGCTGGATACACGAACGTCGGCAAGTCCACGCTCCTGAACGCGCTCACGGGCGCTGACGCCTCCGTCGACGATCGTCTCTTCGAGACACTCGATCCGACGACGCGGAGCTTCGAGCACGACGGCAAGCGCTATCTGGTCACCGACACCGTGGGCTTCATCCGCCGGCTGCCGACTCAGCTCGTCGAGGGCTTCGCGGCGACCCTGGAGGAGACCTTGGTCGCGGATCTCGTCTTGCACGTCGCCGATGCCTCGCTTCCCGAGGAGCGTTTGCGGGAGACGATCGACGCCGTCCATGCCGTTCTCACAAAGATTGGCGCCGACGAAGTTCCGGTGGAGCTCGTGCTGAACAAGGTCGACCTCCTCGACCCGCTCGCGGAGCGGCGTGTCGCGCATGCGTTCCCACGCGCTCTCCAGGTCTCCGCGGCGACGGGCGAGGGGCTCGTCGCGCTCCGGGAGCGCATCTCCGAGCTCTTCTCGGACCGCTTCGAGGACGTTCGCCTGCTCGTGCCCTACGAGGACGGGCGTTTTCTCGCCCAGCTTTACGGGCTGGGAGCTCCGATCGCAGAGCGGAGGGACACGCCCGAAGGCGTGCGCGTGCGCGCCAGATTGCCGCGCCGCGAGATTCCGCGCTTCGCGCAGTTTCTCGTCGCCGGAGAGGCGGTCGCCGATCCCGACGCCGAGGCTTTCCGAGGGTGATCGACATCGCAGTCCGGCGCGTGCGCGACGATGCCGTGCTGCCGAGGCAGGCATACGAAGGCGATGCCGGTCTCGACCTTTCGGCATGCGAGGAGGCTTGCCTCGACCCCGGCGAGCGCGCGATCGTCTGCACGGGGATCGCGGTGGAGATCCCAGAGGGTTACGCCGGGTTCGTGCAGCCGAGATCGGGCCTTGCTGCGCGTCACGGGCTGGGGATCGTCAACTCTCCCGGTTTGATCGATTCCGGCTACCGGGGCGAGATCAAGGTCGTGCTCATCAACACGGACGCTCGCAAGTCGTTCACGGTCGAGCCCGGGATGCGCATCGCGCAGCTCGTGATCGCTCCGGTGGCCTCGGTGCGGCTCGTCGAGGTCGCCGCGCTCGCGGCCAGCGAACGGGGAGCCCGCGGACTCGGATCGTCCGCGCGCTGAGCTCATGGGAGAGCCGCGAGTACGGGTCTCGGCGATTCTTCGCTGGCGCGGCCGAATTCTGCTTCTCCGGCACGTGAAAGCGAACGGGGAGGTCTGGCTTCTCCCCGGCGGCGGGGTGCGGAGCGGCGAGAGTCTCATTCGGGCCCTCCAGCGCGAGCTCGAGGAGGAGACGGGCCTGTTCCCGCCCGGCACGGACGTGCCGCTCGAGGGGCCCGTAGCGCTCGTCGACTCGATCGCGCCGGAGCCGAGCGTTCCGAGAAAGCACGTCGTGCACGTGATCTTCGCCGCCGACGTGTCGGGCTCGCTCGAGGACGTCGCCTCGCAGGACACGGCTGTGCGTGGGCACCGGGCGTTTCGGCTTCAGGAGCTCGACTCCGTTTCGCTGCACCCTCCGATCGCGCGCTTCCTGCAACGCTGGCAGCCGGGCGATCCCGCGGTCTACCTCGGCGAGATGTGGGTTCCCTAGAGTTTCGCCGGGCTCTTGTCACGCTTTGTCACCGTTTCGGCTCAGTTGGTATCCCACCTGTGAGCATTTTCGCGTTATGCTCGCAGCGGGTGGTGGGTTGGGGCGCCCCTCCGGAATCTCGCTTAGCGGCGGCCGCCCCGAGACCGCGCGCGCTCGGCGGCGACGCGGAACGCCTCGCCCTCGAGCTCGTCGGGGAGCGGCGCCAAGACCGGCGGATCGCCCTCTCGCGAGTGGGCGAGGGCCTGCGCCAGGAGCCAATCGGCGAGCCAGGGGTTGCGCGGTAGCAGCGGTCCGTGGAGGTACGTGCCGATCGCCCGTCCGAGGCGGCAGCCTTCGAACCTCGACTCTCCGTCGTTTCCGAACCCGTGAATGACGCGTCCGAGGGGCTCCGCGCCGGAATCAAGCACGGTCCGCCCAGCATGGTTCTCGAAGCCCGCGAGCTGCCGACGAAGCCCCGGCTCGAGCTCGCACTCCAAGAGGACGTCGCCGATCATCCGCGTCGAGCCCGCCATCGTCTCGTGTCCGAACAGTCCGACGCCTGGCATGGGCGCGCCGTCTCGTCCGCGGTATCCCCGTCCGAGCAGCTGGTAGCCACCGCAGACTGCGAGCAGCGCCGCGCCCTCGGCGACGGCCTCGCGGATCGCAGGGCCCTTCTCTGCCAGGTCGGGCGCGATCAGGGTCTGCTCGCGATCCTGGCCGCCGCCGACATAGAACAGGTCGTGCAGTCCCGGCTCGACGCGCTCACCGACCCCGATCGGCTCGACGACGAGCTGGTGTCCACGCAACGTCGCCCGCCGCGCGAGCACCGCGATATTTCCACGATCGGCGTAGATATTGAGGTACTCGGGGTAGAGGTGTCCCACTCTGATCACCATGTGGGGCCGTCCCAGTAGGGGCGCACAAAGCCGCGCTCAGTGAGGATTCCTCTCAGCGACAGCATCGCGGTGTAGGTCGGGAGGATGACGAGCTCGGTGCCCGCATCGACCAGACCGAGGCCGCGGTCGAGCGCCTGCTCGAGCGGAGGAATCACCTCCAGTCGATCTACGGGGAGCCCGCCGTAGACGAGACGGAGGCCGAGCTCGGCCGCACGCTCGCCCGTGGCCACGACGCGGCCGAGGTGAGGGAGAAGCGGCTCGAAGTCCACGTCCCAGATCCAGGAGACGTCCTGCCCATCCGCGATCGCGTCGTTCAGAGCGATCACGAGCACGGGTGGCACCCCGGTCTCGAGCGTGCGCAACACTTCGTTGGCGCCGGCGGGATTCTTGATCAGGAGAACGACGATCGTCTTCGCGCCGGCGGGTATCCGCTCGAACCGTCCGAACGCGGCGCTGAAGTCCGCGAGCGCACGGGCGATCGCGACGGGGGTGACATCCAAGGAAAGCGCGAGCGCGGACGCCGCGACGGCGTTGTAGACGTTGTAGAGCCCCGGAAGCGCCAACTCCACCACAGCGCTGCCCTGCGGCGTGTCCAGCCGAAAGCGCGAGCCTGTGAGTCCGACCAGCTCTATCTCGCGAGCCGCCACGTCGAGCGGGGGCCGCTCGTGCCCGCAGGCAGGGCAGCGGTAGTCGCCGAGATGTCCGACGTACGCGGCTGCGTAGTCGTAGGGGTGACCGCAGCGAACGCAGTACTTCGAGTCCGCCGCGTGCTGGAGCGAAGCGCGTGCGTGCCGGGAATCGTCGAGGCCGAATCTGAGAACTTGCTCACGACCCTCCGCAAGCTCCGCGAGGATCGGGTCGTCGGCGTTGATCACGAGCATCGTCCAGCCGGGCAGACGCTCGACCGCGGCGCGCCAGCGCTCGGCGACGAGCTCGAGCTCTCCGTAGCGATCGAGCTGGTCGCGGAACAAGTTCGCCAGCGACACGACGCGTGGGCGCGTGCGCCAGATCGCCTCGGGGAGCGCGCCCTCGTCCACCTCGAAGAGTCCGAGGTCGGCGCCGCGTCCCGACACGAGCGCAGATGCGAGCCCGGAGAGCAGATTGGCGCCTGCGCGATTCCACACGAGACGGTGCTCGCGGCCAAGGATTCCCGCGGCCATCGCGGTCGTCGTCGTCTTCCCGTTGGTCGCAGAGACGAGCGCGACGCCTGAGGACAAGCGAGCTGCGAGCGCGTCGATCGACGCGGGATCGAGCTTCCAGAGGAGCTTTCCAGGAAGCGTGGTGCCACCGCCGCGACCCGCGGCGCGAGACACCACCCCAACGGCCCGCGCGGCGATCGTCTCGAGCCCGAGCTTCACATCCATGGTCGGCGCCGAGGGTAGCCGAGTAGCTGCCTGATCGGAGATTGACGCCAGCGTCTCCAGGAGGGCATGGCTGCTCTGGACTACTTGCAGAATTGGCAGAACGCTCTAAGCTTCTTGCAGGTATGGCCCGCCCGCGCTCTCCTAAACGCGCGCAGCTCCGAATCGACGAAGCCGAGCTCGCCGCGTTTCGCGCCGGCTTGCGTCGGCGCTATACGAACGACGAGATTCTCGAGGAGCTGCGCGCCGCGGCTGTCCGGCTCGGCCGCTCTCCGACGATGCGCGAGTTCGCGGCAGACCCGGAGGCGCGCTTGCACCCACAGACCGTGATCGAGCACTTCGGCACCTGGAATGCGGCGAAGCGCGCCGCAGGGCTCTTCCCACGGCGGTTTCACACGCGCGTCGAGCTCTTGGAGCAGCTCCGGAGGCTCGGGGAGGAGCTCGGTCGAGCGCCGAGCGCACGCGACCTGGGCGAGCGCCGGCGGTCCTTGCCGTCCGTCTCCCTCTACGCCCACACCTTCGGGTCACTCGCCAATGCCCTGCGGGAGGCGGGCTTCGAGGTGCTCCAGGGAGAGGAGCGGCTCGAGCGGGCGATCGAGCAGGGCGCGGAGCTCGCGCAATCGCTCGGACGACTCCCCAAGATGGCCGACTGGGCGGCTGCGCGCCGCGCGAATCCCGCCTGGCTCTCCGAGTGGCAGGTCTACCGGCTGCTCGACGTCTCACGCGGCGCCTGGACAGCGTTCCAGTACCTCGTGCGCGAGCGGCTGCGAGAGGATGGGGTGGAGGTTTTTTCGGACGGGACCCTGGAGGTGTGACGCGAGGCTGGCGATCGGCGCGACGTTCCGCCGACGAACGAGGGCGAGGCGAGCCTCGCCCCTACGGGTCAAACGCCGCGACAGCACCTAGTTAGGTCGCGGGGGCCGTCAGCACTGCCAGACGCTCGAGGCACGACACGCCCTCGTGCGGCGCGCGCACCGGGGGGAGGTAGCCCTCTTCGCAATAGCTTCGGTCAGGGCGGAAGCGACGCTCGCGAACGATCCGACCTCGAGCCACTTGGAGCAGCCTTCCTTCCCGAACCTCCGTGAGCTTCAGGCGCACTCGTAGAGCGGCTTCGACGATCGCAAGCGCACGTCGAGTCGACGCGAAGAAAAGGTCGGAGCCGGTTCGGCCGATCCACAGCGGACGGGCGACGCCGCGTGCCAGGAAAAGGGTCGAGGGCTGGCGTTCGTCCAGCCAGGCCGCGGCCATCGCGCCCCGAAGCTCGCTGAGCGCGCGTGGAGCGTTGCGGCGCAGTTCCATCAGGGCGAAGATCGCCTCCGAGTCGACGGTCATCTCGCGCTCTTCGTGCTCGATGGCGTAGCGGGCGAAGAGCTCCTCGTCGTTCTCGATGATGCCGTTGTGGATGCCCACCACGGCCCCGTGACGAATGGGATGGTTGTTCGCGGCGATCTCCGGATGGCCCTTGGTGTAGTCGCGGACGTGAATGAGCGCGGACTCCGCAGCTTGCGGAAGCTCGATCTCGTCGAGGAGCGCGCTCGCGCCGCCGCGGAGCTTCGTCACCGAGATCGTGCCGTGCACATCGCGCGACGCGTATCCGACCGCGTCTGCGCCGCGCTCGGCGATTCCTGCCAACAGGGCCTGCGCCGCGAGCGTGCGTCGGACGGGGGACTCAGAACTCAGGCTGTAGCCGGCTATGCCGCACATGTCAGGACTCTCTAACTGCCTCGATCGGACGACACCAAAGAACGGTAGACGACGGAAGTGATGACTCTGTTTGCGCCCCCATCGGCTTCTCGCCGCGCCCGGAGATCCCTCGTCTCGGATGTCATCCCTCAAGCGGGGCAACTTCGCAGCCGATACATGCGCGGTGGAAGGCAACGCCGCTGAGCACCTCTTCGACCCGGCCGACGCCGAGGCGCCTGTCGCCGCGGACGATCCCGCGCCGAGAGAGCGCCCCGATCTCGCCGGGCCGAGCGCCGACGACCCCCTCAAGCTCTACGTCCGCCGGATCGGGGACGGACGCCTGCTCACGACCGCGGAGGAGCGCGAGCTCGCCCGTCGCAAGGACGAGGGTGACGAGGTTGCCAAACGGCGTCTGATCGAGTGCAACCTCAGGCTCGTCATGTCGATCACCCGGAACTACACGCGAGCCGAGGTGCCGCTGCTCGACCTCATCCAGGAAGGGAATCTCGGACTGATTCGAGCCGTCGAGAAGTTCGACTACAAGCTGGGTTTCAAGCTCTCCACCTACGCGACCTGGTGGATCAAGCAGTCGGTCTCACGCGCGCTCGCCGAGCAAGGGCGCACGATCCGACTCCCAGTGCATGTCGCAGATCAGGTGCGGAAAGTGACCAAGACGCGTCGCCTGCTCGGGCAGAAGCTCAACCGTGACCCATCCCTCGACGAGATCGCGCTCGAGATCGGCATTACGCCGGAGCGCGTGCAGGAGCTGCTCGATCTCGTCCAGGATCCGGTCAGCCTGGAGACGCCGATCGGCGACGGCGACTCGAGCGTCGCCGATCTGATCCCTGATACGAGCGCGGACCAGCCCGAGCTCGAGACCGCCGACCGCGCGCGCTCGACGGAGCTCCTGGAGGCGCTCGCCAAGTTGCAGCCACGCCAGCGACGAGTGGTCATCGAGCGCTTCGGCTTGGACGGGGTGCGTCCACGGACACTCGAAGAAGTGGGGAAGAACCTCGGGATCACGCGCGAGCGCGTGCGGCAACTGGAGGCGCGAGCTCTTCGCGAGCTCCGAGCCATCGCGCCGGCGCTCGAGCTGTACCTTCGGACGTGAATTGCTCAAGACCGGAATCCGCTACGCGGATGCCGGTCGCGCGAACCGAGACCCCTTCATGTCGAGGCGGGGATTGGAAGTCTCGGGGTGTGGAAGTCGGCTGCTGGATACTCTGTTTCCGCAGATGAGTCTGCGCACGAGCCTTGAAGCCGTCCGCTTCGCGACCGTGGCCGTGCGGTTCGCCTGTTTACGGGCGTCGACGGACTTATCGATGTGAGGCGTGCCTCGTCCGGCCGACGCAGCGTCGCCCCTTGCTCGTCGACCGGCCTCGTCGTAGGCGCGAGGTTCGTCTCGCCCGCATCTACAAGACGTCGACCGACTGCATCTCGCGTAGGCCGGAGAGCCTCCTCAGCGACTCGAGCTCGATCTGGCGAACCCGCTCGCGCGTGAGGCCGAGGCGGCGGCCGATCTCCTCGAGCGTCTGCGGCTCGGCCCCGCCGAGGCCGTAGCGCATCGCGACCACCTCGCGCTCACGCTCGGGGAGCGCCGCCAGCGCCGAGCGGAGCGCCTCGCTGCGGAGGTTGAGCTCGACGGCTTCCTCGGGAAGCGGCTCGTCGCCCGCGACGAAGTCGCCGAAGACCGCGTCGTCTCCCTCGCCGACCGGCGCGTCGAGACTGGTGGAGGCACGCGCGGCGGCGCGCACCTCGAGGACTTGCTGCACCGTGAGGTTCGCCTCGTCCGCGATCTCCTCCAGTGAGGGCTCACGTCCGAGCTGCGTCCAGAGCAGGCGATCGGCCCGGTTGATCTTCTGCAGCCGCTCGACGATGTGCACCGGCATGCGGATCGTCCGCGCTTTGTCCGCAAGCGCACGCGCGACGGCCTGCCGAATCCACCAGGTGGCATAGGTGGAGAACTTGAACCCGCGCCGCCAGTCGAACTTCTCGACGGCGCGAATCAAGCCCAGCGTTCCCTCTTGGATGAGATCGAGGAAGGGCAGACCCTGGTTTCGATAGTTCTTGGCGATCGATACCACCAAACGGAGGTTGGACTGGATCATCCTCTCCTTCGCGCTCATGTCGCCGCGCTCGATGCGTTTTGCGAGCTCGACCTCCTGCGCAGCGGTCAGGAGCTGGTGCCTGCCGGCCTCTCGCAGGAAGAGCTGCAACGCGTCCGTCGTCGTCTCGATCGGCGCCGTGATCGCGGCGACGACCTCGGACTGGGGAGCCGCCTCGACGACGATCTCGATCGAGCGTTGATCGAGTTCGCGCAGAAGCGCGTCGTGCTCGAGCTCGGTGAGCTCGTAGA
Source organism: Gaiellaceae bacterium (assembly GCA_051002595.1). Taxonomy (GTDB): domain Bacteria; phylum Actinomycetota; class Thermoleophilia; order Gaiellales; family Gaiellaceae; genus GMQP-bins7. The sequence goes on along the minus strand of JBPCMD010000044.1, from coordinate 3,736 downwards.
GCTCGGCGACCTCTGCGAGCTCGGACGCGCGCACAGTGCCGACCTGCTCGGATTGGTCGAGCAGCTGGCGGATGTCCTCGACGGTGAGGATGTGCTCGATGTCGGTCTGACTCAAGACGCGGCGGGTGGCGCGGTCGCTGTGAACCGACACTCTCTCGCATTCGGCCACCCCATGTCTAGGGCGAGGCAAGAAAATCCCTCGGGCGGACTAGCGCGATCGTGCTGTTCGCGGCCGTAGACGCGGAAAGGAGATGGGCATAGGCTCGGGTGCACTCGACGAGAGGGGGCACGTATGCACGCACGCGTCGCTGCATTCGAAGGCGACATCACAGCCGGATCGACGACCTGATCGGGATGATCCGCGAACGCATGAGCACGGGTGAGGAGATACCCGGCGCGAAGCGGTTTCTGATGCTCATCGATCGAGAAAGGGGCAGCACGCTCGGAATCACGTTCTTCGACTCCGAGGACTCGATCCGCGCGGCCGAGCCGATCTTCGACAAGATGGGCGACGAGGTCCCCGAGGAGCTCCGGGGACGGAGAACGTCGGTCGAGACCTACGAGGTAGTCATCGACGACATCGCCGCAGCTGCCGGCGCCGCCCGTGTGAGCGCCCTCGCGGGATCGCCTGACGACATCGACAAGGGCATCGCCTTCATCAACGACACGATCGTCCCGGAGGCGTCGGAAGTGAGTGGCTGGCAGGGACTTCTCACCCTCGCCGACCGCGGGACGGGAAAGATGAAGACGATCACGTTCTGGGAGAGCGCGGAGCTGCTTCGCGCCAGTGAGGCTCGGGGCGAAGAGCTACGCGCGCAAGCCGCGGAAGCCATGGCGACCACGATCTCGAGCGTCGAGCGCTACGAGGTCGCCCTGAATGAAGTGCCGGCTGCCGTCTAGGCGACGAGCACGTGGTAGCCGAGGGGCGGTCTGACGGTCGCCCCCTCCGGCTTTTTCCAGCGTCGCAGACCGATGCACAGTAATCGGTGTTATGTCAAGTAGCGCGAAATAGCGATCTCGCGGCTGCTCAAGGATGTCTTCGCTCAGAACGTCGCCGCCCTCACCCCGCTCAGGATCAGCAGACCGATAATCGTCGCCGCGAGCAGGCGATACCAGACGAAAACGTCGTAGGTGTGGCGGCGCACGTATCCGAGCAGCCAGTCAATCGCCAGCAGGCCGCTCGCGAGCGATGCGAGCGTGCCCACGAGGAACGGGCCCTGCCAGCCGTTCGGCAAGTCGCCGAGGAGCACGTCCCCCACTCCCTTCAGAAGCAGCGCGCCGAGCACCGTCGGCAAAAGGAGCAGGAACGAGAAGCGCGCCGCCGCGTCGCGGTCGAGTCGCATGAGGCGCCCGGCGGTGATCGTGATTCCCGAACGAGAGACGCCCGGGGCCAAGGCGAGCGCTTGCGCGAGGCCCATCGCGACGGCGTGGCGCATCCCGAGATCGCCCATGGCGCGCTCCTGCGGCGCCCGGTCCGCAAACCAGAGCAAGCCTGCGCCTGCGGCGAGAAGAATCGCGATCTGCCAGGGCTCTCCGAGCGAGTCGGCGATCGCGTCCTCACCAAGCAGTCCGACGACTCCGGCCGGGATCGTGGCAACCAGCACGAACCACGCCACCCGCTCGTCCGCCGACCGGATGCTCCGACGACGGATCGAGCCGACCCAGGCGCTCACGAGCCGCACGATGTCTCCCCAGAAGTAGGCGCCTACGGCGACGAGCGTTCCCAAGTGAAGGGCGACATCGAACGTCTGGTTGAAGCGGTCGTTCTGCTTCAGGTACGTCCAGTCGGCGAGCCAGGGGACGAGAATCAGGTGGCCCGAAGACGAGATCGGCAGCAGTTCGGTGAGCCCCTGGACAAGCCCGAGCACGAGTGCCTGCGGATTGGTGAGCGCGTCGGGATCGTCGCCCACGCCGGCTAGCGTGAGGACGAGCGCGAGACCGAACGCCGCTCCCGCGACGCCATAGACGAGCGAGCGGCGCACCGCCGGATCCTACGCAGACGCCCCGGTCGGCAGCGCTCGGAGGAAATCACCGCAAATTGCGTCAAAGGGGTGAAAAACGACCTTGACCCAGCCTCCCCTGTCTCGTAGCTTCCCCTTTGCACCGAGCACGGAACGCGAGTAGGTCGAAGCGCAGCTCGAAGGCTCTACGCGGAAGCGGACGGTCAGCGGGCTGAGTGGACGAAAGCGTCACCGGCTCGGTGAATTTTTTTAGGCGGAGGAAACCATGTTTCCCCCGCCGACCCCCTTCTTCTGCGCCGGGTCTAGGCAACGTTGCTCGCACCTACGGGCGAATGAATCGCCCTTCGGCTTGGGGCTGCTGCGACGACTCAGAAGGCTCCTTTCAAGCCGGTGTTAGTAGGATCGGGCGACATGCACCTGCGCATGCCGAGCATCGATCAGGGCGTCCAGGCCTTTGTCTGGGCGCTCGTGTTCTTCCTCTTCCTCTGGCTCGGCGCGATCGCGCTCAAGTTTCCGGGTGGGATCTCGTTCATCCTCTCGCTGCTCGCAGCGGGCGCGATTTTCCTCATCGTCCGCCTGCGGGGCGGCGACTACCCCGGGCCGCGCTAGCGTTCGACCTGGGGAGCCGAGGCTTACCTTGCCCTCGTTCGTCGGCGGATTATGGAGGGCGAGACAAGCCTCGTCCCTACGAGTTTTCGAGAAAGCCTTCCGGCACGGCGTACAGCCGCTCGTCGTTAGTTCGACGAGGTTTGCTCAGGTCGCGCTTCGCTGAGTGCGGCGACGAGCCGGTCGGCGAAATCGCGACCGAGTGCGGCCTCGAGGCGGACGAGCGCGGATGCACGGTGACCAGGGTCGAACTTGGCCAGGGCATTGACGTCCGCGAGCAGACGCGACGAGGCTGCCGGCGCGATCTTGGTGAGAGTGGCGGCGCTCATGTGGCGTCTATCGGCGAGCCTGTGCCGCCTGTCGATCCCTGACGGGAGGGAAGAATCGGGCAGATGGGGTTCAGAGCTCGAGATCGAGTCTCCTCTCGTCGAAGTGGGTCGAGTGCAACTCCGCACGGAACTCCTCGATTGCCCGCAATGCGTCGCGCTGAAACACGTGCGCCACGACGCCGATGCTGCGATCGTTCCAGAAGGGAAGGTCGACGTGCTCCCGTGAGACCAGGTTGACGGACACTGCTCGGCAGACCGGACACTGCACGGCGACTGCCAACGAGCTCTCGCCTGGCGCGATGACTGCAAACGCAGAGGGCGTCATCGGTCGCGCGCGCCCCTCGAGGCAGCAGTAGAAGCTCCAGGGCCACTCACCCGCCCGGATGCGGGAGGCTGCGAGATCGGCCAGCTCGGTTGAGAGGAAGTCGTCGCGCGAGGTGAGGAGGTTCTTGAACGTCACGGTCGACGCGGTTCCGAGGGGGGCCCAGTCGAGATCGTCGTGGGAGACGAGCCCCACGTGCTCCCGCCCGCACCGGCATTCGAAGAGGACGCGGTACAAGGCGGGATGCGCCGCCGCCGGCAACCGCTCGAGCAAGCGAAACGCCGAGAGCGGCACCTTCGCAACGGGTCCGCTCGGACACGCGAACGAGTACGTGCTCGTCAGCGGGTAGTACATATTCTTGTTGTAGTGAGGCGGTCGGACACCGCGCGCTTCTTCAGGCCAGGCTTTGCAGGCCTGAGGGGCCTGTCCGGAAGGTGGTCACGGTGAATGGCGTGTGGGACGTGCCGCAGGCGAGGACGCAGGGAGCGCAGATATGCAGGGATATCTGCGCGAGGACA
>JBPCMD010000043.1:0-8814 GCA_051002595.1 Gaiellaceae bacterium | reverse complement strand
CGGTCGTGTCAGTGTTCGTCTTGGGTGCCCTCCCCCTGCCCGCCCGGACGAAACTTGTCGCGAGGAGAATCCGCCCAATGCGCCCTCTCCTCGGTCCAAACCGGTGTCGATTGCTACTTCGTGCGCGTGTACAGCGCGGCATGCGCGACCTCGGCGCCGCCACTCGACACCTCGAGCCACGCCCAGTCGTTCACCGTGTCGAACCCGCGCGGAACGCTGACCGAGCGCGGATCGTCGCCGTCGCGTCGGGCGCGAGCGTGACCGCCGCCGGCGTGACGGTGTACGTCGCGCCTCCGGCGGCCGGATCGTCGATCGCGAACGTGAAGGTAGCGGTTGAGTCCATCAGGTTCTTGACCACGATCTCGTTCGTGCGGCCCTGGCCAGATCCCGAGGGAACGGCTCCGTAGGCGATGCTGACCGGATCGAGCGAGATGCTCGCCCGCACGGCGTTGTAGACGTTCTCGAGACCTGCTCCGACGATGTTCGGGTTGTCAACGAAGGTCGTCCCGGTCGCGGAGTCCTTCAGGACGCCGCGTACCGCAGTGTTTACGATCGCCGAGCGCACGTCCCCTGCGGTCCAGTCGCCGTGTTGGTCGATGACGACGGCCGCGGTGCCCGCGACGTGCGGCGTGGCCATCGACGTGCCCTGGAAGAACGCCCAGCAGGACGGCTCCGTCTGCTCACAGGCCCAGGCGGGCTGCGAGCTGAGGACGTTCACACCGGGAGCCACCACGTCCGGCTTGACCCGGAACTTGACGTCGGTCGGGCCCTCGCTAGAAAAGCCGGCCATGATGTTGTCGTTGGCGGTCCGGAAGTAGTCGAGCCCGGCGTGGATCGTCGTCAGCACGCCGTCCTTCGTCTTCAGCACGAGACCGTCCGCAAGCCCCACCATGTAGGCCGGGACCGTCGGTTGATTCGGGGTGCCGTCGGACCCCATCGCCGTGGGGTCTCCGGCAACGTTGTTCACCACGAGCGCTGCGAGGGCGCCAGCCGCCTGAGCGTTCCGGATCTTCGTCGAGAACGTGCAGGTGCCACGTGAGATCAGCGCGATCTCACCCGCGAGACTTCCAGGCGTCAGCGCGGCGCACGCCGTGCTGAGACCCGTAACGGAGTTCGTTGCTCCCTCGGTCACGACATCGAGCGGCGCCGTGAGGTCTTCCTCCACCGTCGCGAAGTCGCCCGAAGCCGCTCCGTAGCGACCGCCGTCAGCGGTCGTGACGGGCGCGCCGACGAAGTGGCCGACGCTGCTCGCGCCGACGCCGAGCGCACGCGCGGCGAAGCCCGGCGACTCGACGGTCTCGTCGCCCGGCCCTGAGTTCCCAGCCGCGATCGCGCTGATCAAGCCGGCACGATCGAAGCGATCCACCGCCTGCGAGAGCAGGTCCTTGGCGCCGTTCGAACCGCCGCCGAGGCTCATGTTGACGACGTCGAAGTCGAGCTCGTACGCCCGCTGCAGCGCGTTCAGGATGTCCTCCGAGCGAGCGTTGTCGAGCGTGCCGGGGAAGACGTTGAAGTTGCCGAGCATCGCGCCGGGCGCGACGCCGGACGGGTCGTACGGGATGTCGACGGGCGAGCCCGTGGCCAGATCGTCGATCCAGGCAGGCGTGTGCGCGTTGCACGCGGCCGTGCCCGCGACGTGCGTCCCGTGGCCGTTCTCGTCGGCGGTGCCGAAGCCGGACTTTCCGAGCTTGTTGTAGAACGCCTCGGCGTAGATCACCTTGTCGTTCGTGCCACCGTTGACGTTGCTGTCCGGAGCGAGCGAGTTGCCATCCGGGTAGCCGGCGTCGCTGAAGCAGGGATGCCGGACGTCGATTCCGGTGTCCACGATCGCGATCTTCACGCCGTCGCCTGCGCGCGTCGGCCCGGCGGGTGCAAGCTGCCACGCCTCCCAGGCGTCGATCAGCATCAGGTCCGGATCGTCGTGAGCCTGCGGCGCGTAGAGCGTCTGATGCTGAACACGAATGACCTGCGGCGCCGATCGGATGGCGGCGAGACTCACGCCGTTGAGATCGATCGCGACTGCGTGCAGCGCTGTGTCGTATTCGCTCGTGATCTCAGCTTGTGCCGCATTCTGGCGAAGCCATCGCTCGAACTCGCTGCGGATCTTGCCGAGCTCCGCTCGCTGCGCACGTACTGCCCTGCTCTGGAAGTCGACCTTCTGTCCCGCCGAAGGCCTCGTGCTCTTGGCGGTCGTCAGCGGCGCGCCCGCGAGCTGCACGAGCGCGGCGCCCCTATCGACCGCCGCTCGGGCCATCGATCGGCGAGCTGCCCGCAGCTCCCGAGCCGACGCCAAATGCCACTGTTCGCGCGAACGCCGCAACAGCGACGGCCGCAAATCTCTTGCGGAGCATGTCATATCCCCCTTCTGTTGTTAAATCTCCCGGAGTTGCGGCAGAGCCGCATCTACACAGGCCATACCCCAGCAACCCGACTTCGAACCTCGAAGGCCAATACGGGAAGCGTTTCTTGGCAGAGAACAGCGTAGCGATCCGCTACCCGCCGGTGCGTCAGCGGGTTAGTCGTGCGGCTTGGCCAGCGCGCGGTAGTCGAGCGCCTGTTCGAGAATCGCGTCCTCGACCCCGGCGTCGCGCGCGACGTCGCGCAACGAGCGCCCTGACGCCGCTGCCTCGGCGACGATCTCCGCGCCCTTGTCGTAGCCGATGTGCGGGTTGAGCGCCGTCGCGGCGGAAAGGGTGAGCTCCGCGTAGCGTTCGAGCTGCTCGCGGTTCGCTTCGATCCCGTCAACGCACTTCTCGGCCAGAAGACGGCTCGCGCTCGCGAGCAGCGAGATCGACTGCAGGAGGTTGCGCGCGATGAGTGGCACGTACACGTTCAGCTCGAACTGGCCGTTCATGCCACCGACGGTGATTGCCGTGTCGTTCCCGATCACCTGCGCTGCGACTTGCGTGACGACCTCGGGAATGACCGGATTGACCTTCCCGGGCATGATCGAGCTTCCCTTCTGGAGCTCGGGAAGGAGGATCTCTCCTAGTCCGGCCCGTGGCCCTGATCCCATCAGCCGCAGGTCGCTGGCGATCTTCGTCAGCGAGACGGCGACGACCTTGAGCGCGCCCGAGGTCTCGACCAACGCGTCCCGCGCGGCCTGCGCCTCGAACGGGTCGGCGGGAGCAGAGATCATGAGCCCCGTTTGCTCCGTGAGAAGCGCGCGGACGCGGGCGGCGAACTCGGGATGCGTGTTCAGGCCTGTGCCGGTCGCCGTGCCTCCGAGCGGAATCTGGCCGAGTCGCGGCAGCGCATCCTCGAGCCGGGCGACTCCCTGGCGCACCTGCGCCGAGTAGCCGCCGAACTCCTGGCCGAGGGTCACCGGAACGGCGTCCATCATGTGCGTGCGGCCCGACTTGACCATATCGTCGAACTCCATAGCCTTGCGCGCGAGCGACTCGGCGAGGAGGGCGAGCGCCGGGCGAAGGTCGTCTACCAGCTGGTCGAGCGCGGCGAGGTGGACGGCCGACGGGAACACGTCATTCGACGACTGGCCCATGTTGACGTGGTCATTGGGATGCACGCCTTCACCGGCGAGCGCGGCGATCACCTCGTTCGCGTTCGTGTTCGAGCTCGTGCCCGAGCCTGTCTGGAAGACGTCGATGGGGAACTGATCGTCGAACTCCCCCGCAGCGACGCGATCGGCGGCGGTCGCGACCCTCTCGGCGAGCTCCGAGTCGAGTAACCCGAACTCCGCGTTCGTACGAGCGGCAGCAGCCTTGATCCGGCCGAGCCAACGCGCGACGGAGACGGGGATAGGCTCACCGGAGACCGGAAAATTCTCTACCGCCTTGCGGGTCTCTTCGCCCCAGAGCTCGCCTTGCTCCGCCGTCTTGCTCACGAACGCGAGTCTAGCCGCGGGGCCGTTTTCAGCTCGTCGCCCCCTTTACAATGCCTGGCACTGTAAGCGTCACAAGAGCGCGCGAATCGTTTCACAGGCCTAGCGCCGGGCGGCCGTTAGAAGCTCGTCCCAGGTGCAGAGCTTCACCCGCGGGCGACCTTGTTGCTCGCCTTGTGCGCGCTCGTGCGCGTCGATCGCGTTCCAGCCCGCGTACACGACGGCTTCCACCCGGCGTTCGACGAGGAGATCCTCGATGCTGCCGTGCTCAGAGTGGGGCAGAAGCCCCGCCCGGGCGTCTTCGAGCAGGTGGTCGACGGTCTCGGTGGCGTCCTTCTTGTTCGTCCCGATCACCCCGGTGGGGCCGCGCTTGATCCAACCGGCCGCGTACATGCCGGGAATGGGCGTGCCCGAGTCGTCGAGGACGCGGCCGCCTGCGTTCGGGATCGTCCCGGTCGCCTCGTCGAAGGGCGTGCCCGGAAGCGGCACGCCTCGGTAGCCGACGCTGCGAAAGACGATCTCGCAAGGGATGACCTCGCGCTCGTCGGTCGCAACCGCCCGCACGTTTCCCCTGTCCTCGGGCTCGAGGCGGTTCCTCACGACCTCGACAGCCTCGACGTGGCCGTCTCCGAGAATTGCGACCGGAGATGCTCGAAAGCGCAACCTCACGACTCGCGTCTTGCCGATCGGCTGCCGCGCCGCGAAGTCTCGCAGGATCTCGAAGTTCCGCTTGACGATGTTCGCGGCCTCTGCGAGCTCGGCCTCGCTGGCGGGATCGAGCTCCAGCTCGGACGGATCGACGAGGACATCCGCGCCGGCGAGCTCTCCCATCTCCTGCAGCTCGGTCGACGTCCAGGCCGCCTGCACCGGCCCGCGGCGCCCGAGGACATCGATCTCACGGATCCCGGAGCCCGCGATCGCCTCGATCGCGGCGTCCGTCGTGTCGGTCGGAGCGAGCTCTTCTCGTGTCAGCGCGAGCATGCGCGCGACGTCCAGAGCGACGTTTCCGTTGCCGATGACCACGGCGCGCTCTCCGGAGAGATCGAACTCGAGCTTCTGGAAGTCCGGGTGGCCGTTGTACCAGGCGACGAGTTCGGTGGCCGCCCAGGATCCGGGGAGATCCTCGCCCGGAATTCCGAGCCGTCTGTCCGTCTGCGCGCCGACGGCGTATACGACCGCGTCATAGAGCTGCATGAGCTCGGAGTGTGAGACGTCCTTGCCGACCTCGACATTCCCGAAGAAGCGAAACCCCGGTCGCTCCGCGATTCGCTCGAACGCGCGCGAGACGGTCTTCAGGTTCGGATGGTCGGGGGCGACGCCGAGCCGGACGAGGCCCCACGGCGTCGGCAGCCGCTCGATCATGTCCACCTCGGCCGGCGGTTCTTCGCTCGAGAGAAGATGTCCCGCCGCGTAGAACGCCGCGGGCCCGGAGCCGACCACGGCGACGCGAAGGGACGAGGCGTCGCCAGGCTCGCTCACAGGCGGGCATCCTAGTGGTCTGTCCGGGAAGTACGGCGCCGCTCGACCGGCTGCAAACGCTTCGCATCGCGTCGTCCTCAGTCGCCTCGATATCCACTGATATCGAGGCTCCCTGCGTCCTAGCGCTGCTCGGTTTTCGCTCGGTCGAGCAGTACCCTACTTCCCGGACAGACCACTAGTGGTCTGTCCTCTCGCATTCATGCTTGGATGGGGGCCGTGAGAACGTACGCGCTGCGAGCACTCGGCGGTCTGATCGGCGTCGCCGGCGTGCTCGTGCTCGGCTGGATCGGGTGGCTCTGGTACGAGAGCCGGCTTCCCAACACGTACGGGGTCATGGAGTACGGGTCGCACGACCATGGCGGGGGCCCCGTCCCTCAAGGCGGACATCACTCCGGTATCAGCGTCGCCGATCTGCGGGGGCCACGCGCGGGAGCGGCGGACGCGAGGTTCACGCTCACCGCGCTGAACGCGACGATACGACTCGCATCGGGCCGCGAGGTCGAGGCGCTCACGTTCGACGGAGTTTCGCCCGGACCGGAGCTGCGCGTGCGGCAGGGAGAGCTGGTCGAGGTGACGCTCCTCAACGAGGATGTCGCCCAGGGTGTGACCATCCACTGGCACGGGGTCGACGTCCCGAACGGCGAGGACGGGGTCGCTGGGGTCACGCAGAACGCCGTCTTGCCGGGGCAGCGCCACGTCTATCGATTTCGCGCAGAGCAGGTCGGGACGTTCTGGTACCACTCGCACCAGGTCTCCTCGAAGGAGGTCCGGCGCGGGCTCTTCGGCGCTTTCGTGATCGAGCCGGCGCAACCGACCCGGATCGACCTCGACCTCGCTCTCGCCGCGCACACGTTCGACGGCGTCGCGACGTTGAACGGGAACGACGGCTTCCAGTCGCGGAAGATCTCGTCCGGAGCAAGCGTGCGGCTACGCCTCCTCAACACGGACGGCACGCCGCGGCGATTCACCGTCCAAGGAACCCAGTTCCTCGTCCTCGCGGTGGACGGAACCGATCTCAACGAGCCCACGCTGATCGAGAACGAGATGCTCGAGATCGCCGGAGGCGGCCGGGTGGACATCGCGTTCACCGTGCCGCTGGCGCCCGTTTGGATCACGCTCGCCGAGACCGAGGTCGGGCTTGCGCTCAACGCCGACGGCGTCACGCGCCCGATCACCGAGGCGAGCGCTGAGTTCGATCCGTCCAGCTACGGGGAACCGGCCGAGACGCCATTCAACGCCTCCAACCGCTTCGATCGCCGCTTCGAGCTCACGATCGGCCGCCGGCCGGGCTTCCTCGACGGACGACCCGGTCTGCAGTGGACGATCAACGGCGGGATCTTCCCGCACGTCCCCGTATTCGTCGTCCGAGAGGGCGATCTCGTCCACATGACGATCACGAACGACACGGATGCCGTACACCCGATGCACCTGCACGGCCACCACCTGCTCGTCCTGAGCCGGGACGGAGCGCCGGTCTCGGGCAGCCCGTGGTGGACGGACACGCTGAACATCGAAGCCGGCGAGCGCTACGAGGTGGCGTTCCGCGCGGACAACCCGGGCATCTGGATGGACCACTGCCACAACCTGCGGCACGCGGCAGACGGGCTGACGATGCACGTCATGTACGAGGGTGTGACCACACCCTTCAAGATCGGCGACACGACTCACAACGAGCCGGAATAGCGACTTGTAGGGGCGAGGCGAGCCTCGCCCCTACGTTTCGAGTGGAACCCTCGAGGCGGCGCGCTAGCGGACGAGGCCGCCGCTCGGTCGCACGACCAGCCAGAGGCCGCCGAACTCGTCGACGTTCTGGCAGGAGACTTCGCCCGGCTCCGTGTCGTGGATGTAGTAGTCGAGCGGCCAGCCGTTGTACGTGAGCTGACGTCGCCCGTCGCGTCGTCGAGTCGTGCCGATGAGCGACTTCTTCACGCCCTTGGCCGCGCGGAGATCTGCCTTCTTGAAGTAGACCGGCCATGCCACGGCGCACTCGCCGTAGCACTGGCTCGGGCCACCCCTCTTGTCGCGGGTGAAGCCGTAGAGGGCGCGCCCGGCTCCGTCGAAGAGGATGGTGCCGTAGCGGGTATTGCGGACGGTCAGAGTGGCAGGCGCCTGTGTTGCTTGTGTCGCCTGGCTGTCTGAGTGAGCAGCGGGGGAAGAGCTTGCGCCAGCGCCCACCGCGAGCAGCGAGAGCGAAGCGACGAGCGCTGTCAGCCTTCCGAGTCGTTTCGGGTTCACGAATGCTCTCCTTGGTCGAGGTTCTCCCTCCATTGAACCTCGCGTTGGTTAGGTCGCGCTCACGCGCGCCTTACGAGATGGTGAACTTTGTCGACCGCGAGGGCCGTGCTCAGCTAGGGGCTCGCGGCGACGGACGCCGGCGCAGCGCGGCTCAGGCGCCATTCGTTCGACACGATCCAGCCCAGGAGGCCGAAGATCAGCAACGCGTTCACCGGGTGCAGGAAGCCGAGGGCCGGAGCTCCGTATCCGATCCAAGCGAGGATCACCTGCAGGACGAGCAGGGCGAAGAGAACGCCATGGCGACCCAGCCGCCACTTGCCGACGCCCGCGACGACGCCGATCACAAGGAAGATCAGGCCAGCCAGGACGGCGAGATAGCCGACACCGATGTGGATGCCAAAACCGTCGGAGAAGACTTCCTCGTCGATCGACGAGCCCTCGTCGTCGAGCTTGTTGGCCGCATAGAACGCGCCGTACCCCGCCAGCCCGACCTGGACGATGACGAGGATGAGCAACAGCATCGCCCAGATCCGATACACAGCCCGCATGAGCCATCCTCCCGCAGTTGACGGCGCCAGCCTACGGCAGACGGGGCAGCGAGGCAAGCCTCGCTCCGATGGAAGCTCGTCGCGCTAGTGAGAGCAGCCCGAGCCGCAGCCGCCCACTTGCGTTCCCTCGGGCAGCTCCTCGTCCTCGGCGACCTGGAACGAATGGCCGCAGCCGCAGGACGAGACGGCGTTCGGGTTCTCGATCTTGAAGCCCGACTCCTGGATCGTGTTCAGGAAGTCGATCGTGGTGCCACGCAGATAGGGCGCGCTGAAGGGATCGACGACGACCATCACCCCTTCTAGCTCCAGCTCGACGTCACCTTCGGCGACGTTGTCGAAGCCGAGGCCGTATTGGAAGCCCGAGCAGCCGCCGCCCTGGATCGCCACGCGGAGAACGAGGCCAGCGTCCGTCTCCTCGGCTAGCAGGTCCCTGATCTTCGCCGCCGCGACGGGCGTCAACGAGAGCAGGGTTTCCTCGGGGATGTCAATGGGACGCTCGATGGTGGCCACGGACTCATGGTAGCGGACGGGGAGGCGGATTCCAGAAGCCGACTTTGTGACACTCGTATCGCTCATTCTGCGCGGAATCTCCGATCCCTTCGTGCGCCGGAAAGGGGAGTGCTAGGTTTCGCCGCGAGACAGACGACCGAGGCCCACGCGGGGGTAGCGAGGCGTGTTGCAGAACTGGCTGCCGTTCCTGATCTACGCGCT
>JBPCMD010000042.1:0-29382 GCA_051002595.1 Gaiellaceae bacterium | reverse complement strand
ACCGCGCTTCGGTTGGAGACGACATCCTCACGAGTGGAGGAATCTACGGGACGATCATCGAGATCGAGGACGACGATGTCGTCGTCGAGATCGCGGACGGCCTCTCCGTGCACATGACGCGACGCGGGATCGCTGCGGTGCTGCCTCCCGAAGCGGACGAAGAGGAGGACGAGGTCGGCGACGAACTCGAAGCTGAGGACGAAGACGAAGACATCGTCGATGCGGAAGTCATCGAGGACGCGAAAACCGACGATGAAGCCCTCGTTACGACCGGCGAAGAAGCTGTTACGAGCGGAGCCGACTCGGACCCGGCCGCGTCCGACCGCCGATAACCTGATCCGCCGACCGTGAACCGACGCACCTCCATCCTCGTCGTCAGCCTGCTGGCCGCTGCCCTCGTGGGAGTCGCGCTCCTTGTCGTCCCCGGATCGCCCATCAAACAGAGCCCGACCCTCGGGCTCGACCTGCAGGGGGGTCTCGAAGTCACGCTCCAAGCCGTTCCGCCAGCGGATCGTGAGCTGACCGAGGAAGACCTCGAGCGATCGGTCGACATCATGCGAAACCGCGTCGACAAGCTCGGCGTGACCGAGCCCGAGATTCGCACTCAGGGCAATGACCAGATCACGATCCAGCTTCCCGGGGTGAAGGATCCTGCCTCCGCGGCGGAGATCATCGGCACGACCGCCCAGCTCGAGCTCTACGACCTCGAGACTTCGCTCGCCGGGCCCTCGATCTCGATCAGGGGCGAGCCAGTGGAGAATCCCAGGCTTTACGACCTGCTGTCACGGGTTCAGGCGCAGGTCGACGAAGGGCCTTCGGACGCGCACTACCTCGTGAACACGAAAGCGAAGCGCGTCGTCAGCGGCCCATTCGGATCGAGGGAGGACGCGCTTCGAAAGTCCGACGGAAAGGTGCCCATGGGGCGCGCCCTCTTCGCGGTGCCCCAGGACATGGTCGTCATCACATGCGGCGAGCCCGCAGTTGTCTGCCCCGGAGGCCCTCAGGGAAGCGGCGTCCCCCCGGACCGCACCTATTACTACCTCTTCAAGTACGAGCCTCCGGAGATCCCCCAGATGACCGGTGAGGATCTAAAGCTCTCGGGCACCCGCGCGGACTTCGACACGAGCCCGAGTGGTGGCGGACTCCCGATCGTGACGATGGAGTTCACCGGACGCGGTGCCGACAGGTTCGAGGCGATCACCAGCGCGGAATACGTGCGTGGACGACTGCGCGGGACGCCGCAGCACTTCGCCATCGTGCTCGACCGCGAGATCAGGACGTTCCCGCAGATCGACTACACCGACTCGAGCCTCGCGGGTGGCATCGGAGGTGGGCGGGCGCAGATCCAGGGTCTCGACTCCATCGACGAAGCGCAGGACATCGCGATCGTGTTGCAGACAGGTGCGCTCCCGGTCAAGTTCGAGACGCTCGATCGCACCGACATCTCCGCCACGCTCGGCAAGGACTCACTCCGGGAGGCGTGGCAGGCCGCGATCGGCGGAATCATCCTCGTCGCGTTCTTCCTGCTCCTGTTCTACCGCTTCCTCGGCCTCGTGGCGGTCACCGGCCTGGTCGTCTACGCCGCCTTCCTCTACGCGACGATCCTCCTCTTCAACGTCACCTTGACGTTGCCCGGTTTCGCAGGCCTTGTGCTGACGTTCGGCGTCGCCGCCGATGCGAATATCGTCATCTTCGAGCGGATCAAGGAAGAGGTGCGCGCCGGGAAGTCCGTGCGCGCGGCGATCTCATTGGGCTACAAGAAAGGCTTCGCGACGATCATCGACGCCAACGTCGTCACGGCGATCACGGCGATGGTGCTGTTTGCGGTGGCGACGGCGAGTGTCCGCGGTTTCGCTCTCATGCTCCTGATCGGCACCGTCCTCTCGATGCTGACCGCGGTGCTGGCGACGCGAGCGATTCTCGCCCTCCTGGCCGGTTTCGGGTGGATCGACAACCCGCGGCTGATGGGCACCACAGGCAGAGGCATCCCGCGTTGGCTGCGCGCCGACTACATCGGGAGACGACGGATCTGGTTCGCGTTCTCCGGGATCGTCGTCGCGATCTCGATCCTGGCGATCATCTTCCAGGGGCTCAACCTCGGGATCGACTTCCGGGGGGGCACGCAGCTCTCGTTCCGCACGCCGGAGCCCACCTCCCTCGAAGAGGTGCGAGGCCAGGCCGCGCAGATCGGTCAAGAGGGGGCCGTGATCCAGGGGCGGGGAACGTCCGTGGGCGACAACTACACCAGCTTCCAGATCCGAACCGAGTCTCTCACCCTCGACGAGCAGAACACGCTCTCCCAGGAGCTCACGAGCGCGCTCGGGGCGACGTCCTTCGGCGCCAAGAACGTCTCCGAGAGCTTCGGCCGTCAGATCGCGAACTCGGCCCTGTTCGCGATCGTCGTGAGCCTCCTCCTGATCGTGGTCTACATTTCGGTCCGCTTCCAATGGAAGTATTCGATCGGCGTCCTGGTAGCGCTCGCGCACGATGTCGTGATCACGGTGGGTGTGTACGCCCTGACTGGGCGGGAGGTTTCCACCGCGACCGTGGCCGCGGTCCTCACGGTGCTCGGGTACTCCATCTACGACACGATCATCATCTTCGACCGGATCCGCGAGAACGTGCCGCTCATGCGACGCGCATCGTTTCGCGTGATCGGAAACGTCTCCCTCTGGGAGGTGCTTCCGCGGTCACTGGCCACGACCTTCATCACGCTGCTCCCGGTTGCGGCCCTCTATTTCTTCGGCGGAGACACGCTCAAGGACTTCGCCTTCGCCCTGCTCGTGGGTATCGGCTTCGGCTCGTACAGCTCGATCTTCCTGGCCGCTCCGCTAGTCGCCTTTTTCAAGGAGCGCGAGCCCGAGTTCGCGCGCCGCCGCGACGATCTCGGCGCACTCGAGGGAGTCGAGTCGGTGGGCGGAATGCTGCTCGACGAGCCGGGCGACGAGGATGTCGACGAGGACAGCGGGACAGACGGCAGGCCGGACGAGGTCTCGCGTGCCCCCGCTCCGGTACTGCCTCCGACTGCGGGTCTTGGCGATGCCGGCGCGAAGGCGAAGCGGGAGCGCCGGAGGCAGCGCCGCGCGTCGAGGCCACATGGCAGAGCGCGGTGATATTGGCGCACGGCCGGAATCCACTAGCGTGGATTCCGGCCACGCAAGACCCCTAAAGCCGTCCGCTTCGCGGCTGGAGCCGGCCAGGGGCCCGCTCGAGACGCTCGCGCTCGCCGGGATCGGCGCGTTTGCGCTGGGAGCGGACCGGGTGGACGATCTCGCCGCCGAGCTCGCCGAGCGTCTCGGCATCGACCGGGAGGAGACCCGCGCTGTCCTCGTCGACGTCCTCGAGAGCTGGCGCCGCGAGCTCGAGCGGCTGGGTGAATCCTCCGGCTCTGTGGGCTCCCGCCTCGGCGCGGAGCTCGGCATCGCCTCGCGTCACGCGGTCACCGAGCTCGAACTTCGCGTGGCTCAGCTCGAGCACCGGTTGCGGCTGCTCGAGAGCCCTAGCGCCGACCGATCTCAACGACGTACTCCTTAGCGGGTACTGCCGCCGCGAAGCGGCGGCCTTTAGGGATTTACGTGCGATTGGAATCCTCGCTAGCGGATTCCAATCTTGCGCCAGGAATAGCCGAGGCGGGCCTCACCCTACAATCGGCCCATGGCAACCCAGCAGGCACGGCCGCCGCGCAATCTCGGACGCCTGTCGGAGATCGCGCAGGTGGCCGCGCGACACGGCTTCGGCTACGTCCTGCGTCGTAATCGGCTCGGCGATCTCCTGTCAGGCGACAACGGGCGCAACGATGAGTTGGCCGCCTCCGAGCGAGGCCGTCGCCTGCGGGAGATGCTCGACGAGCTGGGCCCGACCTTCGTCAAGTTCGGCCAGCTCCTGTCAACCCGTCCCGATGTGGTCCCTCCCGACATCGTCGTCGAGCTCCGCGGGCTGCAGGATCAAGTTACTCCGTTCTCCTTCGAGCAGGCGCGCGTGGTCCTGGAGGCCGAGCTCGGCCTCACCGTGGAGCAGGCCTTCCTCGAGTTCGACGAGGTGCCGCTCGCCTCGGCCTCGATCGGACAGGTGCACCGGGCACTGCTCCCGAACGGTCAGGAGGTCGCGGTCACGATCCAGCGGCCGGCGGCCGCGCGGCAGGTGGAGGCCGATCTCGGCCTCCTGTACCAGGCGGCGAAGCTTCTCCGCGAGCGCGTGCGGGCGCTCGAGTTCATCGACCCGAGGGAGCTCGTGGACGAGTTCGCTCACTCGATCCGGCTCGAGCTCGACTACGGGCACGAGGCCCGGAACGCCGACGCCTTCCACCGCAACTTCGCGCATACGCCGGAGGTCGTCGTCCCGGCCGTGATCCGTCAGTACTCGACGGGGCGCGTGCTCACGCTCGAGTTCCTGCGGGGCACGAAGGTCTCCGATCTCGACCTCCCGAACATGCGGCCCGATGAGCGCCGCGACGTCGCCTACCGGATGGCGGATACGTGGATGACGATGGTCTTCCGGCACGGATTCTTCCATTCCGACCCGCATCCCGCGAACATCTTCATCCTCGACTCCGGCGAGCTCGGCCTCGTCGACTTCGGACAAGCGGGGAAGCTCACGGACGACGACATGGCGAAGCTCACGCGGCTCTTCGTCGACGCCGCCACCGAGAACATCGACGCGATCCCGCGCCGGATGAGAGAGCTCGGGGTGCGCTACGCGCCAGAGCGCGAGCAGGAGTTCCGTGCAGAGCTGCGCGTGCTCTTCGACCGCTACTACGGGACGCGGCTCTCGGACATCGATCCGCTGCAGGTGATCCGGGAGGCGTTCCAGCTCATCTACTCGCTGAACCTGCGTCTGCCATCACGCTTCGTGCTGCTGGACAAGGCGATCGCCACCCTGGCTTCTGTCGGCACCGAGGTCTATCCCGACTTCAACGTCTTCGAGGTCGCGAAGCCATACGCCCGCGGCCTGCTCGCCGACCGCTATCAACCGCGGATCGTCGCGCAACGGGCGAGGACGGAAGCGCTCGCGCTCGGTTCGATCGCGCGTGAGCTGCCGTACCAGGTCAGCGACGTCCTCGAGCGCATGCGCGAGGGGACCTTCCAGATTCGCTTCGACAATCCCGGCCTCGATGAGCTCGACGCCCACATCGACCAGGCGTCGAACCGTCTCTCGGTCGCCCTGATCGTGCTGGGCGGCCTCGTCGGCTCGTCGATCATCGGCGTCTTTGGACAGGAGGGCCCTCAGATCATGGGGCTGCACGTGCTGTCCTTCGTCGGCTTCGTGCTCTCCGGAGTCTTCGGGCTGTGGGTCATCTGGGGCGTGTTGCGGCACGGGCGGCTCTAGCCGCCACGTCCCGCAGGGACGGCTGAGGAAGGGTTGTCACACTTACGCCGCAAAGGACATCTGGCGCCGGGCAGACAACCCGGCTAGCTTCGTCGGCATGCCGAGTGCCGTTCTTGTCGCCGAGCCCGAGCTGGCGACCCGCGAATACCTCGGTCGCCACTTGCGCGACGACGGCTTCGACGTTCTCGGCGCCGCGCGGCGAAGCGAGGCGTTGGAGCTCGCGGAGCGCATTCGGCCGGATGTCGTGCTCCTCGCAGAGCTCGAGCTCTGCCTTCGGCTTCGGCGTGGCGAGCCAGGAAGGACCTGGGATCGGAACGTCCCCGTGATTCTGCTCGCCCCTTCGTCCGATCCGGTGGAGCGGGTGCGGGCTCTCGACCGTGGCGCCGACGACGTGATGGGTCGCCCGTTCGCCTACGAGGAGCTGTTGGCGCGGATCCGTGCGCTCTTGCGCCGCAGCACCACCTCGTCTGCCGAGGTCTTGGTCGCCGGAGAGCTGATCCTCGAGCGGCGAACGCGGCGCGTGTCCGTGCGCGAGACGATGGTCGTGCTGTCGGCGAAGGAGTTCGAGCTCCTCGCGCGGCTCGCCTCGGAGCCGTATCGGGTCTTTACGAAGGAAGAGTTGTTGCGGGAAGTGTGGGGCTACCGCGCCCTCGGACGAACGCGGACGCTGGAGTCGCACGCGTCGCGCTTACGAAAGAAGCTCCGGCTGGCTGAGGACGACCACTTCATCGTCAACATCTGGGGCGTTGGGTACCGGCTGCTCGAGTAGGGGCGCGGCTTGCCTCGCCTCTGACCTGCCGTCACCATCTGAGGAGTGCGAGGGAATCTCGGTCACCGTCGGTCCGGTCGCGCTTTGGCGGTGCTCGGCTTGTGCGCGACGATCGGGCTGCTTCTTACTCCGTTCTCGTCATCCGGGCTTGGAAACGCCGATGCAGGCGTAAAGAAGGAGTTCCTGACCTTCGTGACGGTGAGGTACGCGCAGTACGAAGAGGTGGGGACGATCTGGACGGCTGACCTCGATGGCTCGAGTCGGCGCCGCCTCACCGCTGGGAATGTTCCCGACATCTCCCCGGACCGCCGGTGGGTTGCCTTTGTCAACCGTGCGAACCAGCTCCGGGTGATCGCGAGCGAGGGTGGGGCGTCCCGACTCGTGGTTCGTAAACCCGACCCATACGCGTTCCGTTGGGCCCCCAATTCGCGCCGGCTGGGCGTCGTCATCGGAGGCTCGCTCGTCATCATCGACATCGAGACTGGAGAACGCGTGACGATCGATCGAGGTCGCCATGTCTTCGGCTTCAGCTTCTCGCCCTCCGGCAAGGAGATCGCCTGGGCGCGGAAAACGGGCAAGCTCACTCCCACGTTGGGGGGCTACGACATCTACCGCGCCTCGACGAGCGGGGGAGACGTTCACCGGCTGACACGGAACCGGGGCAGTTCCTTGCCGGTCTGGGGACCGAAGGTCATTGCCTTCGCTCGATTCGAGCCGTTTACGCTTCTCCACCCCAGGTTCGAGCTGTGGTTCCTGCGCCCGGACGGGCGAGCTTTCCGAAGAGTCTCCGACGAGAACTTGGCTCCTTTCTCCTGGTCGCGCGACGGGCGCAGGCTACTCGCCTACGCGGACAGCGAGGCAACTGCCTATCCCTACGCCGTCGATCCGTCCAGCGGTAACGGGCGCTCGCTCATTCGGCACGGTCGCGCCGAGGTATCCACGGCTGCCTTCTCGCGTGACGGACGGTGGGTGTTGGCGTGGAACGACGGAAAGCTCGTCCAGATTCCGTGGGCCGGAGGAGAGCCTCGCGTTCTCGTCCGTGGTGTCGACGAGTCGGCCGACTGGACTCGCTGATCACAGGGTCGCGCCTTCGAGCTGGAGCAGGGCGATCTTGCGATCGAGACCACCGGCGTAGCCGACGAGGTTGCCCGAGGCACCAACCACCCGATGACAGGGGAGGACGATCGGGATGCGGTTCCGGTTCATCACCGTGCCGACGGCCCGTGCCGCGCGAGGCCGCCCGACCTGGGACGCGAGAGCGCCGTAGGTCGTCGTCTCCCCGTACGGCACGCGCGCCAGCTCTTGGAGGACGGAGACTGTGAACGGCGGTAGCGCGCGGAGATCGAGGGTCAGGTCGAACGCCTGCCTCCGTCCCGAGAAGTACTGATCGAGCTCGCGGCGCGCTTCGGCCACGCTGCGGGAAGAGCGGAGGACGCGAGGCCCGGCGATGCGGGCGAGGCGCTCGAGCTGAGCCTCGGGCTCGGAATCGAAGGAGATGGCTGCGAGCCCCTGCTCGGAGGCTGCGACGAACAGTGGCCCCACGGGCGAGTCGACGACATCGAAGCCCATGTCCACAAGGCCCATGGTCGTTGCGGTTTCGCGGAAGCGGCGGTCGAGATCGGGAGAGACGGTCATTGGCTCCTCCTGCGCAGCCGGCGCACACCCGTCGAGGCGGCCTGCCGGGCCGCTTCCTCGCTCGAGCAGAGTGCCGCTGCGATCTGGTCGTAGGGAAGGTCGTATCCGTACCGGAGCACGACGGCCGCGCGCTCCTTGGGCGGGAGTCCGTCTGTCATCGGCGCGAGCTCCTCGAAGGCGGGACGATCGTCTTCGGCTCCGGTTTCGACGAGCTCGCTCTGGGGTCGGGTTCGGCGCAATGTGTCGATCGCGACGTTTCCCGCGATCGTGAGCACCCAGGCTCGCAGGTGCTCCCCGTGTTCGAGGCGCCGATATGCCTGCAGCGCGCGCAGGAAGGTCTCTTGGAAGGCGTCCTCCGCCCGATCGGCGCCGACTCGGCGCCGAAGAAGCCGGATCACTTCGGAACGGTGCTGTTCGTAGAACTGCTCGAACGGCGGGATCGTCACGCTCTGCATCATCCTGTTCCAACGCTGGAGGACACGCATCTGTGAGCATGGGTCAGGTGCGCGCCGCTGTCGTTGGCCATGTCGAGCTGATCGAGTTCCTTCCGGTCGAGCACGTGCCGCGCCCCGGCGAGATCGTCTCTGCGGAGGAGTCGTGGACGGAGGCGGCGGGCGGCGGCTCGGTGGCGGCGGTGCAGCTCGCGCGGCTTGCCGACTCGGTGCTCTTCTTCACCGCACTCACCGCAGACGAGCCTGGCCAGGCGGCGAAGGCCGAGCTCGAGGCGCGGGGGATCGAGGTTCACGCGACGTCTGTGGAACCGCCGCAGCGTCGAGGATTCACGTACGTCGACGGGGTGGGGGAGCGCACGATCACCACCATCGGGCCGAAGGTCGGCCCGCGGGGCCACGACACGTCGCTTCCCTGGCTCGAGCTCGCTCGCTGCGATGCCGTCTATTTCTGCGCCGGAGACGTCGACGCGCTGCGTGCCGCCCGCCGAGGTCGCGTGCTCGTCGCGACCGCGCGCGAACTGGCCACATTG
The DNA here is from genome assembly GCA_051002595.1 of Gaiellaceae bacterium. Taxonomy (GTDB): domain Bacteria; phylum Actinomycetota; class Thermoleophilia; order Gaiellales; family Gaiellaceae; genus GMQP-bins7. The sequence continues at coordinate 20,671 of JBPCMD010000042.1, read as the reverse complement.
CGCCGCGGCGGGGTCGAGCTGGACGCGCTCGTCGGGAGCGGAAAGGACGAGGCCGAGCTGTACCAGTCCGGCGACCTCGATCCCGTCCCGCAGCTCGTCGTGACGACCTCGGGCGCCTTGGGCGGCTGGGCGCAGCCGGGCGGGCCGTTCACGGCCGCGCCGCCTCCGGTGCCGCGCGCCGACTCGTATGGGGCCGGAGACTGCTTCGTGTCCGGGCTGGCTTTCGCACTGGCGTCCGGGCTCGAAACGGCTGACGCCCTAGCCTTCGCCGCACGGTGTGGGGCCGGCGCCCTGGCGGGCCCCGGCGTCCATGCAGAACACGTCTCACTCTGACGGGGACCGTGCGGAGGAATCGTCGCTGAATCGTCACGCCTACAGTGCCAGGCACTGTTAAGAACGCGCTCGTGCTCGAGATGGGGCGTAAGGGTTGCGTGGTGGGACGAAGTGGAGTAATGTGGGGGTCCGTGGGTAGGAGATCCGCGCTGAATCCATGTTCTACGGCGAGTACGAGCACACAGTCGACGAGAAGAACCGGCTCACACTGCCGGTGCGGTTTCGCGATGCGCTGGCGGGTGGGGTCGTACTGGCTCGAGGGATCGAAAAGAACATCGACGTCTACCCGCGGGGGAGCTGGGACGCGAACGTGGCGCGGATCGCCGAGCTCGATTCGCTCACCAAAGAGGCCCGTGAGATGAAGCGCTTCGTCTTCGCCGGCGCGACCGTTGCGGAGCTCGACAAGCAGGGGCGGGTTCTCGTCCCTCCGCACCTGGGGACGCACGCGGGGCTCTCCAAGGAGGTTGTCCTCGCCGGAGTGCATGACCACATCGAGATCTGGGACCGATCCGGATGGAACACCCATTTGAACGCGATCGAAGGGAGCGCGGGCGATGTTGCCGAACGTCTTGCGGACAGACGCAGCTGATCACACCCCGGTTCTCGCTGACGAGGTGCGCGAGCTCGTCTCCGTGCATCCGGGGGAAACGGTTCTCGACGCGACCTTCGGCGCAGGTGGGCACTCCCGCCTGCTCGCGGACGATCTCGCGGGCGAGGGAAAGTTGATCGCAGTCGATCGTGATCCGGCCGTTCGGCCGTACTTCGACGGGGCGAAAGCGTCCGCGCGCGGTGTGCAGATGAGGTTCCTGCGGGGCGACTATGCCGTTGTCCTCTCGCAACTGGCCGGGAACGGCGTCAAGGCGGACATCGTGCTGCTCGATCTCGGGCTGTCGTCGATGCAGGTCGACCGACCGGAGCGCGGATTCTCCTACGCGACCGATGCTCCGCTCGACATGCGGATGGATCCGTCGGACGAGCCGAGCGCGGCCGAGATCGTGAACACGTGGGACGAGCGGGAGCTGGCCACGATCTTCCGACGGTACGGGGAAGAGCGCTATGCGCGTCAGATAGCGCGCGGCATCGTCCGCCGGCGTGCCGAGGCGCCGATCGACCGCACCGGACAGCTCGTCGACATCGTGCGCGCGTCGATTCCCGCGCCGGCGCGATTCGGCGAAGGCCATCCCGCGAAGCGCGTCTTCCAGGCGCTGCGGATCGAGGTGAATCACGAGCTCGAGTCGCTCACGGCCGGGCTTCCCGCGGCCTTCGAGATGCTCCGCCCGGGCGGGCGACTGGCGGTCATCAGCTTTCACTCGCTCGAGGATCGGATCGTGAAGCACTTTCTCCGCGACCTGGCGCGCGGTTGCACGTGTCCTCCCGAGCTTCCGATCTGCGTTTGCGGTCACGAGCCCGAGCTACGGATCCTCACCCCGCGCCCGGTTCGGCCCTCCGCCCGGGAGCTCGACGCGAATCCGCGCGCGGCGTCCGCTCGACTTCGAGTAGCGGTGAAGGTCTGATGGGCTCCATCGCTGAAGGCCTGCGCATCGGCCGAGGTCGCCCGCGGTCGGTCTCGCGGCGGCCCCGTCTGCTAGGAGGCGGCGTCATCTGGATCGTTTTCTTCGCGATTCTGCTCGCGGGCGTGGTCGCGGTGAACGTGACCGTGCTCCGGCTCAATCTCCAGCTCGACGACGTGGGACGCGAGCGTTCCGAGCTCAAGTCGGACATCGCCAACCTCCGCTCCGAGCTCTCGAGCGCCTCCGCTACCGCGCGTATCCAGCGCATCGCGACCACGAACCTCGGGCTCGCCGAGGCGGATCCGGAGACGGTCGTCTTCGTACGGCTCCGGAAGTGACGAGGGCGACGACGAACCGGCGCATCGTCCTGCTGGCGGCGGCGTTCGTGGCGATCCTCGGGATCGCGCTCGCACGCGCGTTCTGGCTGCAGGTCGTCAACGGGAACGCGTACGCCGCCATGGCCGTCCGCCAGCACCGCGAGACCGTTGTCGTCCCGGCTGCTCGCGGGACGATCTTCGACCGAAACGGTGAGCCGTTGGCGATCGGCGAGCGGACGACCACCGTGTATGCGAACCCGAGACAGGTCGACCGCCCGAAACGCCTCACCCTCGCGGTTTCAGAGGCGTTCGACCTGCAACCGGCGGCCGTCTATCCACCGCTGATCGATCGCTCGCGCGGATTCGTCTACGTCGCCCGAAAAGTCGATCCGTTGAAGGCCGAGGCGCTCGAGGAGCTCGGCTTCGCCGGGCTCGGCTTCTATTCCGAGGAGCTACGGACCTATCCGCAGGGCCCGGTCGCGTCGCAGGTGCTGGGCTACGCGGGTCTGGACAACAAGGGCCTCGAGGGTCTCGAGCGGTCACTCGAGAAGACCCTCGGAGGCAAGCCCGGCAGTCAGACCGTCGTCAAGGATCCCTTCGGTCGCGCGCTCGATGTCGTCTCGACTCGGCCGGAGAGCCCTGGGCGAAACGTGCGGCTCACGCTCGACCATCAGATCCAGGCCAATGCCGAGGCGGTGCTCGCGGAGACCGTCCGCCAGCACGGGGCTCGTGCGGCCTCTGCGATCGTGATGGATCCGCATACCGGAGCCGTGCTGGCGATGGCCACCGCGCCAGGCTTCAACGCGAACCGCTTTGCGACGACGCGACCCGATCGCCGGCGAAATCGAGCCGTGACCGATACGTACGAGCCGGGATCGACCTTCAAGCTGGTGACGGTGTCCGCGGGCTTGCAGGAAGGCGTCGTGGGGCCATCGAGCTCCTTCGTGCTCCCGCCGTCGCTCAATGTCGCCGACCGCGTCATCCGCGAGTCCCATACGCGCGGCACCGAGCGACTGAGCGTGCGTGAGATCGTCGAGCGCTCCTCGAACATCGGCACCATCACGATCGCGCAGCGGCTCGGAGAAGGACGCCTCGCGAGCTGGATCGATCGCTTTGGATTCGGGAAGACGACGGGAATCGACTTCCCCGGCGAGTCGTCCGGGTTCGCGCTCCCCCTCGATCAATGGTCGGGCTCGACGATCGGGACGGTCCCGATCGGCCATGGCATCGCGGTTACGCCGATCCAGATGGCGCGGGCATACGCCGCGATCGCCAACGGCGGAGTGCTCGTTCAGCCGCATCTCGTCGACCGGATGGACGGGAACCCGTACGAGCAGGGACGCGGACGCCGAGTTGTCTCCCGAGAGGTCTCGAAGCAGATGCTCGACATGCTTCGTGGCGTCGTCATCGAGGGAACCGGAACCGAGGCCGCCATTCCCGGCTACACGGTGGCCGGGAAGACGGGCACCGCCGCCAAGATCGATCCGGACGGCCGCTACTCGCACACGCGGTACGTCGCCTCCTTCGTGGGGCTCGTCCCCGCGACTAAACCGCGACTGGTGATCATGGTCATGGTGGACGAGCCGAGCGGCTCCATCTACGGTGGCACGGTCGCGGCGCCGGCGTTCAAGCAGATTGCTCGGTTCAACCTTCAGCATCTCGAGGTTCCGCCCGATGCGCCGCGTACGACTGGTTCCCAGGATTGAACCTTCCTCTAGCCTGCACACGGTGGATCTCGAGGCGCTGATCCGGGCGCTGGCCCCGAGCGAGGTGACCGGCGCCCGGCCGGTCGCGATCGGCGATCTCGCCTACGACACGCGCAGCGTCTCGGCCGGCGCATTGTTCTTCTGTGTCCGCGGCGAACGGGTTGACGGGCACGATCTCGCGTGGGAGGCGATCGAAAATGGCGCCCTGGCGCTCGTGGTAGAGCGTGTGCTCGACGTCGATGTTCCCCAACTCGTCGTCGAGGATGTGCGCGCGGCGATGGCCGTGGCGGCGGACGTGTTCTTCGGTGAGCCGACCCGGGAGCTCGAGATCGTGGGCGTGACGGGCACGAACGGGAAGACCACCACTACGGTCCTCCTGCACTCGATGCTCGAGGCGGCGGGACGCAGGCCCGGGCTGGTGGGGACGGTGCGCTGGGTAGTAGGCGGGGAGGAGCGTGTGGCGCCGTTCACCACGCCCGAGGCGATCGAGCTTCAGCGTGTCTTTCGCGAGATGGCCGACTCGGGGGATCGGAGCGCCGCGATCGAAGCCTCGTCGCATGGCGCCGCGTTCAGGCGGCTCGACCGGGTCGGGTTCGACGCCCTCGTGTTCACGAACCTGAGCCAGGACCACCTCGACCTGCACGGGACGATGGAGGAGTACTTTCAGGCGAAGCGGCGGCTCTTCACAGGACCGCAGCCGCCGCCCGCAGCAGTCAATCTGGGCGACGAGTGGGGACAGCGGCTGGCAGCCGAGCTCGCCGGGTCGCACCGCGCGCCGCTCGTGACGTTCGGCCTCGACGCCACGGCCGAGATTCGCGCCGAGGATCTCGAGCTGACTCTCGAGGGCAGTCGATTTCAGGCGGGCGGACTCGAGATCGAGACATCGCTGCGTGGGATCTTCAACGTGGAGAACGTGCTCGGCGCCGTCTCTGCCGCGCTGCTGCTCGATCTCGACGAGGGGTCGATTCAACAGGGAGTCGCGCGCGTGTCTCAGGTTCCGGGGAGGTTCGAAGCGATCGCCGCTGGCCAGCCATTCGCCGTCCTCGTCGACTACGCGCACACCCCGGACTCGCTCGAAACCGTTCTGCGGGCGGCGCGTGACCTCGGCAAGGGACGGGTGATCGTCGTATTCGGCGCAGGAGGAGATCGGGATCGCGGGAAACGACCGCTGATGGGGAAGGTCGCAGCGGAGCGCGCGGACGTCGCGATCGTGACGTCTGACAATCCCCGCTCGGAAGACCCGCTGGCGATCATTCAGGACGTGCTCCAGGGTGCCGGAATGGATGTCGAGATCGATCCCGACCGGCGCAGCGCGATCTACCGAGCTGTCGGGCTGGCCGAGCCGGGCGACATCCTCGTCGTCGCCGGCAAAGGCCATGAGCAGGGGCAGGAGATCGCGGGCAGCGTGCAGCCGTTCGACGATCGAGTGGTGGTGCGCGAGGCCCTCGCCGAGCTCGCCGAGCTCAGAACGACGGGCTGACGTTGGAGCTGTGGAACGATCGGCGCAGACTTTTCACGCCTACAGTGCCAGGCACTGTAAAGACGTCCGCCCGAGAGGGTGGACCCGAGCCGAGAACACTGGGCTGAGATCGAAAACTGGGGAGCAATTGGCGCAGACTCTTCACGTTTACAGTGCCAGGCACTGTAAAGACGTCCGCCTGGGGCTCTCGTGATCCCGATCTCGTTCGACGAGATCGCGGAGTTGGGACTCGGGTGGCTCGACGGTGGTGATCGCGATCGGTCGATCACCGGAATCAGGGCCGACTCCCGAGACGTCGGACCCGGCGATCTCTTCGTCGCGCTGAACTTCGGTGTAGAGCACGTCGACGACGCTCGCTCGCGCGGCGCTGCGACGCTCGTCCCGGACGACCAGGAGGCTGCGCTCGCCGCGCTCGCGTCGCTGGTTCGCTCGAAGAGCAGCGCGCGCGTCGTTGCCGTCGTGGGGTCTGCCGGCAAGACGTCGACTAAGGACATCCTGGCAGCGCTCTGCGCTCCTCATGCGGCGACTCTTTGGCCGGAGAAGAGCCTGAACAACGAGATCGGGCTGCCCTTGACCGTCTGCCGGCTCGAGCCGGAGACAGAGATCCTGATTACCGAGATGGGTATGCGCGGGCTCGGCCAGGTGGCGGCGTTGAGCGCGATCGCCCGGCCCAACATCGCCGTCGTCTCGCACATCGGCCCCGAGCATCTGGAGCTGCTGGGAACGGTCGAGCGCGTGGCTGAGGCGAACGCAGAGGTGATCGCCGCGCTTCCTCCGGGCGGCACGGCGGTCGTCCCCGCGAGGAGCGTCGAGCTCGAGCGCTTCCTGAGCCGCGTCGACATCGATTTCCGCCGCTTCGACCCGGCTGACGCCAAGCTCGAGAACGGCCACGGACGCTTCCGAATCGACGGACAGACGGTCGAGCTCGAGCTCCCGTTCACCCAGCGCCACCACGCCTGCAACACGCTCGCGGCACTCCATGCCTACGCCGAGCTCGGGCTTCCGCTCGACCGTGTCTTCGCGGGAGCCCCGCAAATCAGACTTTCCCCCTGGCGCGGACAGGAGATCGCGCTTCCCGGCGGCGGGTTCGTCGTCAACGACGCCTACAACGCCAACCCCGACTCGATGCGCGCGGCGCTCGTGCATCTCGCGGAACGGGCGGGCACACGGCGGCGCGTCGCCGTGCTCGGCGGGATGGCGGAGCTCGGGGACTCTTCTGAGCGTTACCACCGCGAGATCGGTGAGCTCGCTCGAGATCTCAAGATCGAGGTCATCGCAGTAGGCGAGCCCGCACGGGAGTATGGCTCGATGGCCTGGGCACCCGATGCTGAGGCTGCGGTCGAGGCTGCCCGAGCCTTGCTCGAGTCCGGGGACGCCGTGCTCGTCAAAGCCTCTCGCGCCGTCGGGCTCGAAGGCATCCCCGCAGAGATCACGAAGATCGCCGGAGCATGGTCCCAGTCCTGATCGCCGGCCTCCTGGCCATGGTTGCCGCCGTCATCATCGGGCCAAAGTTCATCGGGATGCTGCGCGCTCGAAATCTCGGGCAGCAGATCCGAGCCGAGGGCCCTGCCGCGCACGTCGTAAAGCAGGGGACGCCGACGATGGGCGGCCTTCTCATCGTCGGGTCCGCGGTGCTCCCGTTTCTCGCGCTCTCGCAGTACACGGCAGAAGCGCTCACGGTCCTCTTCGTCACTCTCGGCTGTGCGGCAATCGGCTTCACGGACGACTACCTGAAGCTGCGCCAAGGCCATTCCCTAGGCCTGCAGGGGCGGTGGAAGATGGCGCTGCTCGCGGCCGTCACGGTGGGCGCCGCGCTCCTCCTCCAGGAGACCGAGTCCTTCACAACGTCCGTCTACGTCCCCCTCGCCGGCTGGAACATCGACCTCGGGCCGTTCTTCTACCTCTTTCTCTTTCTCGTGATCGCCGGCACCGTGAACGGCGCAAACCTGACCGACGGCATCGACGGCCTCCTAGCGGGAACGGCGATGATCATGCTGCTCACCTTCCTCGCCATCGCGGGAATCGCCTGGCTCCGCTCGGGCGATCCGGGCGCTCGCAGCGAGGCGTACCTCGATCTTGCGACCCTGGCGGCGGCGCTGATCGGGGGGACTATCGGGTTCCTCTGGTACAACGCCCATCCCGCTGAGCTGTTCATGGGCGACACGGGCTCGATGGCGCTCGGTGGAGCTATCGCTGGGCTCGCGATCGTCACCCGCACCGAAATCCTCCTGTTCCTGATCGGTGGGATCTTCGTGATCGAGGTGCTCTCGCTGATCATCCAGGTCGTCAGCTTCAAGCGAACTGGTCGGCGCGTCTTCCTGATTGCTCCGATCCACCATCACTTCGAGATGAAGGCCTGGTCCGAGACCAAGGTGATGGTGCGCTTCTGGATCGTGTGCGCGATCCTGTGCGCCTCCGGGTTCGCGCTCTTCTATCGAGACTTCCTCCAGTTCCTCGAGCCTTGAGCGACGGAGTCGAGCTCGCCGGCAAGCGCGTCCTTGTCGTCGGGCTCGCGCGCTCCGGGAGGGCTGCCGCCGAGGCTCTGGTAGCGCGAGGCGCCAAGGTCGTCGGGTTCGACCGCGACGAGGCGCTGGACGTGGGAAGGCTCCACGAGCTGGGCGTCGAAGTCCGTCTCGGACGCGAGGAGGAGACGTTGGCTCAGGGGTTCGATCTGGTCGTGAAGAGCCCGGGCGTTCCGGGGGAGACATCGCTGGTTCAAGGGGCGCGAGCTCTCGGCATTCCCGTCTGGAGCGAGATCGAGCTCGGCGCGAGGCTTCTCGCGAACCCCATCCTGGGCGTGACGGGCACGAACGGGAAGACGACGACGAGCGAGCTCTTGGGCGCCATCTTCCGCGCCGCCGGCCGGCCGGTCGAGGTGGCGGGGAACATCGGTCGGCCGTTCACCTCGCTTGCGGGAGAGGTGGACGACAGCACGTGGATCGTCTGTGAGCTCTCTTCGTTCCAGCTCGAGGATGTCGAGCTCCTGAGACCGCGGATCGCCGTGCTGCTCAACCTCGAGCCCGATCATCTCGACCGTCACGGAACCTTCGAGTGGTACGTCGACACGAAGCTCCGCATCTTCGAGGCGCAGACCGAAGACGATGTCGCCGTTGTGCCGCGTGGATTCGGGCCGCTTCCGGGGGCGGCCAGACGCGTGGAGTTCAGCGCCGGCGACCCGCTGCCGGCCGAGTCCGCGCTTCCTGGCGAGCACAACCGCGAGAACGCTGCAGCCGCGACGGTCGCAGCTCGCGCCGCCGGGATTCCGGACGAGGCGATCGCAGCGGCGCTCGTCAGCTTCCCTGGCGTCCCACATCGGATCGAGCTCGTCCGCGAGCTGCACGGTGTTCGCTACGTCAACGATTCCAAGGCGACGAACGTCGCGGCAGCGCTGCGGGCTATCGCCGCGCTCCGCGATTCGCCGCTGCACCTCATTCTCGGCGGCTTCGACAAGAAGGAGAGTTACCCGGTTCTCGCAGATGCGCTCGAAGCGGAGGATCGCGCTTACCTGATCGGCGAGACGGCTTCCGAGATCGCCGTCGCGCTCGATGAGCGCGGGATCTCTTACACACAGAGCGGAGATCTCGCGAGCGCCTTTCGTGCCGCGGCTTCAGCGGCAGGCTCCGGTGACGTCGTCCTCTTGTCGCCGGCGTGCGCGAGCTGGGATCAGTTCCGCGACTTCGAGGAACGGGGCGACGAGTTTCGCCGCCTGGTGGAGGAGCTCTCGTGAAGGCGGACAACCGCTTCGACCAGAAGCTTCTCGTGCTGGTGACGCTCGCCCTCGTGGCATTCGGGTTGGTGATGGTGTACAGCGCGACTTCCGCCTCCGCAGCAGTAGGGAACGGCGACCCGATGAGCTTTCTCAAGCGACAGGCGATCTATGCCTGCCTCGGCATCGTCTTGATGGCGCTCGCGTCCCGTTTCGACTACCACCGGCTGCGCTTCGTCGCGCCGCCACTCCTGCTCGTCGCGCTCGCCATGTGTGCGGCGGTGCTCGTCGTCGCCCCGGAGATCAACGGTGCGCGGCGCTGGTTCCTGCTCGGGCCGGCGAGCTTCCAGCCCTCCGAGCTCGCGAAGCTCGCTCTCTGCCTCTTCGCAGCGGTCTATCTCGCGCGCCGAGCGCCGCCCCGGACGCTCGGCGAGCTCGCGAAGCCCCTCGGCCTCCTGACCGCGCTCTTCTGCGGGCTGATTCTCCTCGAGCCCGACCTCGGCACCACGATCACGCTCTGCGGGATGATGCTCGCCGTTCTACTCGTTGCCGGCGTTCCGACTCGGTTGCTGGTGACTGCGACCTTCCTGGCGGTCGGCATGGGGATGGTCGCGATCTGGGCGGAGCCCTACCGGCGCGCTCGCGTCTTCAGCTTCCTGGATCCGTGGAGCGACGCCGAGGGGTCCGGGTTCCAGATCGTGCAGGCGATGATCGGGATCGGCTCGGGAGGGGTGACGGGCGCCGGCCTCGGCGAGGGCGTCGGAAAGATCTCCTACCTCCCCGAAGCGCATACCGACATGATCTTCGCGGTCATCGGGGAGGAGCTCGGGCTCGTCGGCTCCGCACTCGTCATCGGCGCTTTCGGCGCGTTCGCCCTCGTCGGCTTTCGCATCGCGCTCCGCTGTCGCGACCCCTTCGGGAAGCTCCTCGCGGCGGGTTTGACCGCGCTCGTCTGCGGACAGGCAGCAGTCAATCTCGCAGCTGTCCTCGGTATCGCGCCGCTCACCGGGATCCCGCTGCCGTTCGTCTCCTACGGCGGCTCGAGCCTCGTCGTTCTGCTCGCCGGTGTCGGCATTCTCCTTAACATCGCCGTCAATGGAGCGGTCGTCCAAGCTCGTGTGTCTGATCGCAGCCGGCGGAACAGCCGGGCACGTCCGACCCGCGCTCGCAGTCGCGGAAGCGCTGCGCGAGCGCGGGATGGCAGTGACGTTCGCCGGGTCGCCAGATCGCGTCGAGTCGCGGCTGGTTCCTGAAGCCGGCTACGAGCTCGACACCTTCTCTATATCGGGCTTCCCTAGAAGGCCGGGAGTCGACCTCCTGCGCGCGCTCGTACGTGCAGTTCGGGCGCCGTTCGCGTGCTCTCGCATCCTCGCGAGGCGCCGCCCCGACGTCGTGCTCGGCGCCGGAGGCTACGTCGCCGGGCCGATGGTGCTCGCCGCCCGCCTGCGTGGGATTCCGGCCGCGCTGACCGAGGCCGACGCTCACCTTGGGCTCGCCAATCGGATCGCGGCTCCGTTTGCGCGCAGGGTCTTTCTCGCCTATCCGGTCTCTGGTCGCGACGGCGCCAAGTACCGGGTGGTGGGGCGTCCGACCCCGCGGGCGCACCTCGAGGGCAATCGTGAGGAGGCGAGGGCACGCTTCGGCCTTCCCGCTCGGGGCGCGGTGCTTGCGGTGTTCGGCGGCCTTGCCGGAGCGCAGGCGCTGAACGAGTTCGCGGCGGAGGCGTATGGAACACGCGGCCCGACGGTGCTGCACATCGCCGGTGAACGCGATTACGAGACTTTGTTGCCGAAGATCGAGCGCCCCGACTACGTCCTGCTCGAGACGACGAACGACTTCGGCGGTGCGCTCGCCGTCGCCGATCTGGCGATCTCTCGGGCCGGAGGAACGGTTTGGGAGCTCGCCGCGACCGGGACGCCGTCGGTCCTCATTCCGTACCCGCACGCCACCGCAGACCACCAAGCGCTGAATGCCCGCTACTTCGAGGAGGGCGGCGGCGCGGTTGTCGTCCGTCAGCGCGACCTCGCGCGGGTGCCGGGGCTCGTCGACGAGCTCCTCGGCGATCCTGGCCGCCTGCGGGCGATGAGCGAGGCGATGAGAGCGCTCGCGAAGCCGGATGCCGCCGAAGTGGTCGCCGACGAGCTCGTTCGTCTCGCCCAGGAGAACCGATGATGCCAAGTAACAGACTGTTACTTGGGGTGGGAGGACGACCTTGAGCCGACCCGCGGGGCCGCTCGCTGGGAGGCGGTTCTACTTTGTCGGCATCGGAGGTGCCGGGCTCTCGGCGTACGCGAACTTCGCGCGTTCTTGGGGCGCGGAGGTGCGCGGTTGGGACACGCAGGAGACGATCTTCATGGAGACGCTCTCAGGAGTCGAGCTCGACGTCGGAGGCGATCCTGCGCCTCCTCCAGAGTTCGAGGTGGTCGTGTCCAGCGCCCATCTCGGCCGGGTGGAGGGACGCCCGCGCGCCGAGTTTCTGGCGGAGCTGGTCGCGCTTCGCCGATCCATCGTCGTGGGCGGCGCACACGGAAAGACGACGACGACCGCGATGATCGCCTACGTCCTTCGGGAGCTCGGGCACCACCCCGCCTGGATCATCGGCGGGGTGGTGCCACAGCTCGGCGGCAACGCCGGCGTGGGGGAGGGCTGGCTGGTGGTCGAGGGCGACGAGTCCGACCGTTCGATCGCGCTCTTGCATCCGGAGATCGCTGTGGTGACGAACATCGACCTCGACCACCACGCGGCCTTTGCCTCGGTGGCGGAGCTCGCGAGATTCTTCGACGAGTGGGCTGCCGGGGCGTCAAACGTGATTCGGGCGTGGGAGCTCGAGCCCGTGGCCTTCGAGCTCGCCGTGCCCGGTGAGCACAATCGGCTGAACGCCGCCGCCGCGCTCGCCGCGCTCGAGCTGACCGGCGTGTCGCGATCCGATGCCGAGCCTGCGCTCGCCCGCTTCGCGGGCGTGGGAAGACGCTTCGAGCTCGTGGCCGACCGCGGAGGCATCCGCGTCTACGACGACTACGCGCACAATCCCAAGGAGATCGAGGTCACGCTCCGCACCGCCAGGGAGCGAACCGAAGGACGGCTCATCGCGGTCTACCAGCCCCACGTCTACGAACGCACCCGTCAGCTCTTCCGGGAGCTGGGCAGCGCGCTCGGGGTCGCCGACGCGGCTGTCGTGACCGAGGTGATCGGTGGACGCGACACGCCTCGTCCCGGCGTGAGCGGCAAGCTCGTGCTGGACAGCGTGCCGCCCGGCGTCCGGCGTGGTTGGGCGCCGACACCGGACGACGCGGTGCGGCTCACGCTCGCCTGGGTTCGCCCCGGCGACGTCGTCGTCACGCTCGGGGTGGGGGAGCCGTGGAAGATCGCCCGTGCGGTCGCGGCAGGGCTTCCCGAGTGAAGATCGAGCAGGGCATCTCGCTTTCGAAGCTGACGACGATCGGCACGGGTGGCCCCGCGAGCGCTCTCGCTCGGCCACGGTCGCTGGTCGAGCTCGAAGACGCGCTCCAATACGCGGCTGCGGAGGGGCGCGAGATCGTCGTCATCGGACTGGGGTCGAACCTGCTCGTCGCGGACGAGGGCGTCGAGGCGCTCGTGATTCATCTCGAGGGGGAGTTGGCCGCGATCGAAGTCGGACCGGCAGGTCTCGTGGCCGGAGGAGGGGCTACGAACGCCGTCTGTCTGCATCGCGCGCGAGACGCGGGCCTCGGCGGCTTCGAGTTCGCCTGCGCGATACCGGGCACTGTCGGGGGCGGCGTCAAGATTAACGCCGGGGCGTACGGACGCGACTGGTCGGACATCGTCGCGCGGGCACTGGTCGCGACCGCCGACGGGGCAGAATGGGCTGGGCTCGACGAGCTCGCGCTCTCGTACCGTAGCTCGGCGCTCGGCCGCGGCGAGGTCGTTGCTCGCGTGGAGCTACGACTCGAGCAACGTCCACGCGAGGAGATCAAGGCAACGGTTTCCGAGCTGATCGCACAGCGGAAGGCGACCCAGCCGACGAACAAGCGCACGTTCGGCAGCGTCTTCAAGAACCCATCGGGAGAGCTCGGCGCGGGACGAATGCTCGAGCTCTGCGGCTTGAAGGGACACCGAATCGGCGGCGCGGTGATCTCGCCCAAGCACGCGAACTTCATCGAGAACGCGGGCGGGGCGACGAGCGCCGACTGCGTCGCGCTCATGGTCGAAGCGCGCCGGCGGGCGCACGAGCAGTTCGGCGTGGTGCTGGAGCGCGAGGTTGCCTTGGTGGGCGAGCTCGAGCTCCCTTCGCTGTAACGCAGAGTGACAGTCACCTGCGGTGACAGTCACCCGCCCGCGCGCCACGGTGACTGTCACCAAAGGTGACTGCTTCGCGGTAGGAGCAACACCCGACGCGGCGAATGCCGCTCCATGGCCGGGGGACGGACCGAGCGTGGATCACGCCGGCGAACGCGCGCCGGAAGCGTCGTCGTCCCGCTTCCGCGCACCGAGGCCGGTAATCGCCTGGATCTCGCTCGGCTCGTCCCCTCTGGCCGCTCACTCCTCATTGGATTCGTGCTCGTCCTCGCCGTGCCCGGTGGGTACTGGGGAGCCAAGGCGTCCTCTGTCTTCGACGTTCGGCAACTCGAGGTGCAAGGCGCTCCGCCCGCGGTCGCCCGTGAGGTCGAGCAGGCCGCGAAGGACGTGGTGGGAACGAGTCTGCTCGGAGTGGACGCCCGCGAGCTCGAGGACACGGTGCGAGCGCTCCCTTCGGTTGCGGGTGTCTCGGTTGACCGCGCGTTCCCGAGCACCCTCGTCGTGAAGGTCGCCGCCGAACGGCCGGTCGCTGTTATTCGTCGCGGCAACTCGGCGTGGCTCGCGACCGGGTCGGGAAAGGTGATCCAGGAGATCGAGACCGGAACCGCGCGGGAGTTTCCGCGTCTCTGGCTGACTCGGGACGTCGGCGTGCGGATCGGGGGATCGCTTCCGTCGACCCTTTCCGCCGCCACTCGCGCGCTCGCCGCCGCCCGTGAAGCTCGCCTGCCCCGCCGGGTGAAGGCGGTGCGCTCCGGCGAAGGACAGTTGACACTGGTCCTGCACGACGGGCCCGAGATCAGGCTGGGGGGAGCCTCCGATGTGCTGCTGAAGCTCACGGTCGCGGCTCGCGTCTTGCCCCTTCTCGCCGAGCGCTCGCTATATGTGGACGTGAGCGTCCCGGAACGGCCGATCGCCTCACGCTATCTCAACTCTTAGGTTGAGGTTGAAGGTTGTGGCATTGACATGTCGATAAAGGAGCCGTACTCTCGGGAGCGAAATCGTGCGAGCATGTCGACGTTCAACGAGAGCTTCAGCTTGAGGTGGTCGAGAGATGAGCAATCAGTCCAGTAGCTATCTCGCCGTGATCAAGGTCGTCGGCATCGGCGGTGGCGGTTCGAACGCGGTAAGCCGCATGGTCGAGGCGGGGATGTCGGGGGTCGAGTTCGTCGCCGTGAACACCGACGCGCAGGCGCTGCTGATGGCGGAGGCGGACGTGAAGATCCACATCGGCTCGCAGGCCACACGCGGCCTGGGCGCCGGCGCAGATCCTCAGGTTGGGGCGACCGCGGCGCAGGAGAGCCGCGACGAGTTGAAGGAGGCGCTGAAGGGCGCGGACATGATCTTCGTCACTGCCGGAGAGGGTGGGGGCACGGGCACAGGCGGAGCCCCGGTCGTCGCGGAGATCGGCCGCGAGCTCGGCGCGCTCACCGTCGGAGTCGTGACCAAGCCGTTCGCCTTCGAGGGCCGCCGGCGCGCCGAACAGGCCGAGCAGGGCGCCCAGACCCTTCGCGACAACGTCGACACGCTGATCGTCATCGAGAACGATCGCCTGCTGCAGGTCGTCGAGCGCTCGACGCCCGTCACCGACGCGTTCCGAATGGTCGACGACATCCTGCGCCAGGGCGTGCAGGGAATCACCGACCTCATCACCGTTCCCGGACTGATCAACCTCGACTTCGCGGACGTGCGGACGATCATGCGCGACGCGGGCTCGGCGCTGATGGGAATCGGCGTCGCCCAGGGCGAGAACCGCGCGATGGAGGCGTCTCGTGCGGCGATCTCCTCGCCGCTTCTCGAGACCTCGCTCGACGGCGCGACGGGAATCCTGCTCAACATCACCGGAGGACCCGATCTCGGCCTCGCGGAGGTGGACGAGGCGGCGCAGGTCGTGACCGCGGCGGCCGATGCGAACGCGAACGTTATTTTCGGCGCGGTGATCGACGAGTCGATGGGCGACTCAGTGCGCGTCACCGCGATCGCCACGGGCTTCGGCGGTGGCCGTCCGCGACGCCGGCGCGTCGAAGGCTCGGCAGTCGAACCGGTGCGACCAGCGTTTCAGGCTCCGAGCGTCTCGGATGTGGAGATCGACATCCCGAGCTTCCTCAGAGAAGACTGAGCCCGTTCACGGCACGCGTTCGATGAGCGTGACCGAACCCCCGTGGTCGTGACGCTCAAGTCGCGCAGGGCCGAACTCGGTCTGCGGATTTAGCTCTGACGATGTCACGGACGAGGCACCTCGTTTTCGGTGCCGTTTGGCTGCCGCTTGTAGCGGTACCCATTCTAGTGGGGTTCGCGGTCGGCTGGTGGGCGACGGGTCTCGGCGTCGTGGTGCTTGCGATAGTCGCGTTGTAGCAGCACGAGCGGCACGAGATGTCCGCAACTGCCCCAGTTCCAAGTCCGATCCGGCAGCCGTGCGGGAGGAGCTGAAGGCGCTCGACCGGCGCGCCGCACCCTGGGTCAAGATGTGGACCTTCGGGATGCTCGTCGTTACGGCGCTCTACGTCGTAGTCCTACTCGTCATTGCATTCAGCATGCGGTCGTAACGGGAGAAGTTGGGCGTGGTTGTGACACCTCTCCATGCGCGGAAGGAGGGCGGGGCTGGCCCCGCCCTCGATAGAGTCGCGGCCGTGGAGGCCACGTCGCTCGAGCGCACGCCTCTCTATGCGCGCCACGTCTCACTCGCCGCGCGAATGGTGCCCTTCGCGGGCTACGAGATGCCCGTTCAGTACGCGGGCGTCATCGAGGAGCACCGGGCGGTCCGAACCGACTGTGGGGCGTTCGACGTCTCGCACATGGGAGAGATCCACGTCGACGGGCCGGCGGCACACGCGTTTCTCCAGGAGATGCTCTCGAACGACCTCGACAAGGTCCGTGACGGGGAGGCGCAGTACACGCTGCTCACCAACGAGCAGGGAGGGATCGTCGACGACCTCATCGTCTACCGCCTCGCGCATGGGCAGTTTCTCCTCGCCGTCAACGCGTACAACCGGAGTGCGGTCTACGACTGGCTCAAGGAGCGCGAAGCGCGCGGCACCGAGGTTCGCGACACCTCCGACGAATACGGCCTGGTCGCGGTGCAGGGTCCCCGCTCGATCGAGCGCCTCGAGTTCCCCGACCGACCCGCTTTCACGCACGAGATGGGGAAGCTCGATGGGATCGAGGTCATGATCTCGCGCACCGGGTACACGGGCGAGGCAGGGGTCGAGCTCTGCTCGGCCGCCGAGGACACCGAGGCGCTCTGGGATGCGCTGCTCACTCGCGGCGCGACCCCCTGCGGCCTCGGCGCCCGCGACACACTTCGCCTCGAGGTCTGCTATCCGCTGCACGGGAACGACATCACCCCCGATACCGACGCGATCTCAGCCGGGCTCGGCTGGGCCTGCGCGCTCGAAACCGAGTTCACCGGGGTCGAGACGCTGCGTCGGATCAAGGAACAGGGGCCGGAGCGCAAGCTCGTCCCGTTCGTGATGGAGGAGAAGGGCATCCCGCGGCAGGGGATGCCAATCGCGGGCGGCGGCGAGGTCACCTCCGGGACGCACTCTCCCATGCTCGACCGAGGAATCGGCATGGGCTACGTGCCCGCAGCCAGCGCCGCCGCCGACACCGAGCTCGAGATCGACGTCCGCGGTAAGTCCCGCCGCGCCCGCGTCGTCAAGAAGCCGATCTATCGAAAGGAGCAGTGAGTGCCCGCAGCCGAGAGCTACCCCGACGATCTCAGGTACCACCCCGAGCACGACTGGGCTCGCGTTGACGGCGACGAGGCAACGCTGGGAATCACTTGGTTCGCGCAGGACGCGCTCGGCGAGCTGGTGCACTACGAGGCACCGGAGGTGGGCTCGACGGTGACGAAGGATCAACCGTGCGGCGAGGTGGAATCCGTAAAGGCCGTGTCCGATGTGGTCGCGCCGCTCTCGGGCGAGGTGCTCGAGATCAACCAGAAAGCCGTGGACGAGCCCGAGATCGTCAACGAGGATCCTTATGGCCAGGGCTGGTTGATTCGCATCCGCGTCTCGGACGCTTCCGAGGTGGAGTCGCTGCTGGATGCCGAGGCCTACCGCGCTCACGTCGCCCAGTAGTGAACGTCGCTCGCTCTCGGCTCGCTCCGTTCGTGGGGGAAACCGTGTTTTCCCCACGAGCCCCCCTCTTCTCAAAGAACGTGGGGGGAACTCCCGGTTTCCCCACACCCCTTCCACGCACTGCTCGGCACAAGGCCGAGCTGTGAGCAGCGGCTACCTGAGCCTCACCGACGCCGACCGCGAGGAGATGCTCGCGGCGATCGGCGTCTCCACCGTCGACGACCTCTTCGAGCAGGTGCCGGCCGGAGTGCGCCTCGACCGCGAGCTCGACGTCCCGCCGGCGCTCGGCGAGGCCGAGCTGGTGCGCCACATCGAGGAGCTCGCCGCGCGCAACGTCCACACCGGCGCCGAGCTCTCGTTCCTGGGGGCGGGAATCTACGACCACTACGTCCCCTCCGTCGTCGATGTGGTCCTCTCCCGTGGCGAGTTCCTGACCGCTTACACGCCGTATCAGCCGGAGATGAGCCAGGGCGTGCTGCAGGCGATCTTCGAGTACCAGACGGTGATCTGCGAGCTGACCGGGATGGACGTGTCGAACGCGTCGGGTTACGACGGCATGACCGTCGCCGCCGACGCCTGCTTCGTCGCCAAGCACGCGGTTCCCGACCGCAAGAAGATCGTTCTCGCGGAGACGCTCAACCCGCAGGTCCGCCAGGTCGTGAAGACGTACGCGCCTGGATTTGGGCTCGAGGTCGTCGAGGTTCCACACACGGACGGGACGACCGACCCCGATGCGGTCGCCGCTGCCGCCAGTGACGCGGCGGCCGTCCTCTTCCAGCAACCCAACTTCCTCGGGTGCCTCGAGCCCGCGCCGGAGCTCGCGGAGGCGGCGACCGAGGCCGGCGCGCTCGCGATCGCGCACGTCGACCCGATGTCGCTCGGAGTGCTCGAGGCGCCGGGTGCCTACGGGTGCGCGATGGCGATCGGCGAAGGTCAGAGCGCCGGAAACTGGCCGTCCTACGGCGGCCCGCACTATGGATTTCTCGCCGCGCGCAAGGACTTCATCCGACGGATGCCAGGTCGCATCGTCGGGGAGACGGTCGACGAGGGGGGAAAGCGGGCGTTCGTCCTCACGCTCCAAACCCGCGAGCAGCACATCCGCCGCGAGAAGGCGACCTCGAACATCACGACGAATCAGACGCTGCTCGCATTCGCCGGACTTGCGACCCTGTCCTGGCTCGGACCGCAGGGGCTGCGCGAGGCGGGGGAGACATGTGTCGCGCTCGCGCAGTACGCGCGCGAACGGATTCCGCTGGAACCGGTGTTCGATGCGCCCACCTTCAAGGAGGTCGCGTTCCGAACCCCCATTCCCGCGCGTGACGTGATCAAGCGAGCACGCGAACGCGGTGTGCACCCCGGGCACGCGCTCGGCCGAGACTACGAGGGCATGGACGACATCCTCCTGGTCGCGCTCACGGAGAAGCGAAGCGTCGAGGACGTCGACCGGCTGGCTGCGGTACTCGAAGAGGTGTGCCGATGAAAGAATCGGCAGACGCGCCGCTGATCTTCGAGCGTTCCCGCGCCGGCCGCCGCGCCGGACGCCCGCCGCGTCCGGATCTCCCCGTTCCCGAGCTGCCGAGCTCTCTGCGACGCGCCACACCACCACGCCTGCCCGAGCTCTCCGAGCCCGAGCTTGTCCGGCACTTCACGACGCTGGCTGACCGCACCTTCGGCGTCGACACGGGCTTCTACCCGCTCGGCTCGTGCACGATGAAACACAACCCGCGGGTGCACGAGCGGCTCGCGGGACTCCCCGGGTTCCGCGATCTGCATCCCCATCAGGAGGACGAGGGCGCGCAGGGCGCGCTCGAGCTGATGTGGCGCCTTCAGGAGATGCTGGCGGAGATCGCCGGGCTCCCCGCGGTCACACTGCAGCCCGCGGCAGGCTCACAGGGAGAGCTGACCGGACTCATGCTCATGCGCGCGTACTTCGCCGACCGTGGCGAAGAGCGCGACACGATCATCACCGCCGACACGGCGCACGGCACCAACCCCGCGAGCGTGACCATGGCCGGCTACAAGCTCGAGAAGGTCGAGACCGATGCGCGCGGAAACCTCGACCTCGACGACCTGCGCGCGAAGGTGAACGAGCGGACGGCCGGGCTCATGCTCACGAACCCGTCGACGCTCGGCCTCTTCGACGAGGGCATCGAGGAGGTCGCCGAGATCTTCCACGACGCGGGCGCGCTACTCTACTACGACGGCGCCAACCTGAATGCCGTTGTCGGGATCTCGCGCCCCGGCGACATGGGCTTCGACATCGTCCACTACAACCTGCACAAGACCTTCTCGCAGCCGCACGGCGGGGGAGGGCCCGGCGGTGGGCCGGTTGCGGTGCGGGAACGGCTCGAGCCGTTCCTGCCGGTTCCGCGGGTGGTTCAGGAGGGTGATGTGTATCGGCTCGACTCCGATCACCCCAAGTCGATCGGCCGCGTGCGCGGGTTCGCGGGGCCCTTCGGGGTGTTCGTCCGCTCCTACGCCTTCATGCGCGCGTACGGGCCCGCGCTCAAGGAGATGTCAGAGGTCGCCGTGCTCAACGCGAACTACCTGCTCGCTCAGCTCAGAGACGTGTACGACCTCCCGTACGACCGCCTGTGCATGCACGAGTTCGTTCTCTCCGCCCGGAATCTGAAGCGGGAGCACGGAATCACGGCCCTAGACGTTGCGAAGCGGCTGATGGACTACGGGATCCACCCGCCGACGATCTACTTCCCACTTGTCGTCCCCGAGGCGCTGATGATCGAGCCGACGGAGACCGAGCCCAAGGAGCGCCTGGACGCGTTCGTCGACGCGATGCTGGCGATCGCCCGTGAAGCGGCCGAGAGCCCGGAGCTCCTGAAGGAGGCGCCGGTCTCGCGACCAGTCCGCCGGCTCGACGAGGTCAAGGCGGCGAAGCGCGCGATCGTCACGTACGGGTTCGGCGAGCATCCGGACCTCGCTGGCGAGGCCGGCGCGAGGCTGCCGCTCGAGGTGCAGAAGGGCGTCTGAGCGAGCGTGCGCCCCACGCGAGGGTGAGCTGGAGCGGCGCCTCGACGAGCTCACCGCGGAGTACGCCGGATCGATCGCGAGCGTCCGGAGCGTTAGCGACTTCGATACCACCTGGACACGCAGCGGTTTCCAACCGCCTATATAAGGTCACCGCTCGTGGAGAGACTCGCCCGCCTCGTCATCCACCATCGCCTCGTCGTGATCGGTGCCTGGTTGCTCCTGACCGTCTTCGGCGGCTTCGCAGCGGGCCAGCTCGCCGATCGCTGGCTCGAGGACTTC
>JBPCMD010000041.1:0-15179 GCA_051002595.1 Gaiellaceae bacterium | reverse complement strand
CTTGCTCCTCGGGCGAGAGGAGGTCGTAGCTCCACTCGATCGTCGCTCTCAGCGTCTGCTGACGAGGATCGGCGTCGCGGCCGCCCTTCAACAGATCGAGGCGCTGGGAGAGACGCTCCAGGATCTGCACGGGAGAGAGCGCCTTGACGCGAGCGGCGGCAAGCTCGACCGCGAGCGGCAGGTTGTCGAGCCGCGCGCAGAGCTCGCCGATCTCCTCGCTCGGCTCGAGTTGCGAGCGCTCGCAGAAGAGAGAGACGGCCTCGGGCTCGGCGAGCGGCTGCACCGCGTACTCGACCTCGCCCTGCACCCGCAGGAGCTCGCGGCTTGTGACAAGGACGGCGAGGTTGGGACAGGCCGAGAGGAGCGCGGAGAGCGCGGGCGCGGACTCGATTACCTGCTCCAGGTTGTCGAGCAGGAGCAGCATCTCCCGCTCTGCGATGTGCTCGGCCAGTCCGTCCGTGGCGCCCAGCGTCTGCGCGATCGTCTCGGCGACGAGAAGCGGGATCTCGGAGCGACGCCAGTCCGACCCAGAAGACCCCCGCCTTGTACTCGGGGACGAGGCTCGATGCAGCTTCGAGCGCGAGCCGGGTCTTTCCCGAGCCACCTGGACCGGTAAGGGTAACGAGCTCGCACCTTCTCCGATTCGGGAGAGCACCTCGGCGAGCTCTGACGCACGGCCGACGAATGAGCTCGCAGGACGCGGCAGATTCGTGTTCGAGATCGTCTTCAGCGGCGGGAAGGACCGATCCCCGAGCTGGAAGATCGGGACCGCTGCCTCGATGTCCTTGAGCCGATGCTCACCCAGATCGAGCAGGGAGACGCCTTGTGGCAGCGGGGGAACACCTTGTGACACTGTGTCACTTGGCTCGAGAAGCGCCCGAGTTGGAGCGGAAACGAGGACTTGTCCTCCATGGCCTGAGGCAGCGACTCGCGCGCCGAAGTGGACGTCATCGCCGACGTAGCCCTCCTCCGTGACCAGCGGGGTCCCCGTGTGCAGGCCGATTCGCGCCTGGATTGGGCCGGATGCGAGCGCCTCGGTCATCTCGCCAGCCGCCGCGAGCGCGCCCGGCGCAGTCGGAAAGGCGATGAAGAAGGCATCACCCTGCGTGTCCACCTCGACCCCGCTATGCCGCGCGCACGCCTCGCGAATCAGCCGCCGGTGCTCGGCGAGCGCAGCCGCGTAGCCCTCCGCGCCGAGCTCGTGCAACAGCTTGGTCGAGCCCTCGACGTCGGTGAAGAGGAAGGTGACGGTCCAGCCGGAAGATCCGTGCGCACAACCAGAACGTATCGCGGCTACAGCCAAACCCCGCGATCATGAATATGTGTATGCTATGAGCATGCTCAAGGAAAGGCTCCAGATTCTCGTGACGGCTGAGCAGCGTCAACGACTCGAAGCGGAAGCCAGGCGACGCGGGTCGTCGGTGGCGACGGTAGTGCGTGAGGCGATCGACGCTTCGCTCGGGGGACCAACGCGCGACGAGCGTCGTGCAGCGGTCGAGGCGATCAAGGCGATGAGAGGGCAGTACCTCTCACCGGAGGAGATCGAAGCGGTGATCGACGAGGAACGCGAGCAGATCTTGCACGCCAACGCGTGACGGCGACGTTCTTCGTCGACGCCAACGTCGTCGTCTACACAGCCACCGTGGGTCGGTACCACGAATCCTGCAGCACGCTGCTCGACGCGATCGCGGACGGGAAGGCGGAAGGACGCATGTCCA
Source organism: Gaiellaceae bacterium (assembly GCA_051002595.1). GTDB lineage: Bacteria > Actinomycetota > Thermoleophilia > Gaiellales > Gaiellaceae > GMQP-bins7. The sequence goes on along the minus strand of JBPCMD010000041.1, from coordinate 13,461 downwards.
CGGCGGTGCTCGAAGAGATCTGGCACCTCGAGTTGTCCGGTAAGGCCGGCCTCCTCGCCGGTCTTGCGGCGAGCGCCTACGCGGCGTTCACGCCGTTGCTGCCGGTCACGGACGAGACGGTCGAGCTCGCGCTCTGTCTCGATGCCCGCCCACTCGGCGCGAATGACCGCATCCACCTCGCCACGTGCCGGCAGCACTCGATCGACACCATCGTCACCGCGGACGCCGACTTCAATGGGGTGCCCGGCATTCACCGCGTCGACCCTCTCGATCGGCGAGCCCTGTCGGAGCTTCTCGGAAGCTGAACGCGAAGCTCGACGCGGTAACCGACTAGCCGTGCCGCCGGTGGCGGCGGCGGGCGAACCACTCGTTCAGGTCGCCGAGGAAGATCACGACGAGGAAGACGAGCCCGACGACGAGCATCGAGACGACGATGTTCTTTCCTTCGTCGGCTGCGTCGGCGAGCACCGGGGCGAAGAGACCGCTCATCGCGCGCGACTCTAGATGATTGAGCCGACGAGGGCCCCATGTGCGGCGAGGGCACGCTCGACGTATTCGTCACCCGCTGCCGCCCGAGCCGTCTCGTCGAGTGGCGATGGGTCAGCGTGAAGCCTGAGCGTGTCCCTCGCGCTGTCGAGGCCGCCGGCTCCGAGTCGAGCCGCAGTCGCGGCCCAAGCCACGCCGTCTCCGGCTCGCCTTTCTGCGCGTGCCTGCGCGCACAGGGAGATGAGCTCGGCGAGATCGGCCACCGCCTCGACGTTCCCCGTAGCCGCGATGTGTACGAGGCCCTGCGCGTACAGATAGTCGCCGAGGAGGAGCGCGGTGTCGGAGTCGGGTGGAGCGAAGAGCCGCGACCGCCCGTAATGCACGAGATAGCCCTCATAGATCGTCTCGACTCCCAGCGCGAGCTCGGCCGGAACGAGCGGCGAGAAAACAGGCTCGTGGCGGCGCTCCTCGACCGGCTCGAGCGAGTCAGCCCAGAGCGGGCTCCCGAGAGCCGCCTCGGTTGCGATCGTCTCCCACACAGTCAGAAGCTATCCCGAGCGGCCCGCCGCACGCGTCGGCTCCGCCTGAGGAGGCTCCAGCTCCACCTCAACGGGGAGTTCCGGCGAGCCCCGATCCCAGCGCTCCAGCCGAATGCGTGGCCGGAAGAAGCCCCACACCGCCCTCAGCCCCGCCATCGTCGGCAGCGCGATCAGGACGCCGGCGATCCCGTACAGCTCGCCTCCCGCGAGCAGCCCGAAGATCACGAGCAGCGGATGCAGACGCAGCGCGCTCGCCATCACGTTCGGCACCACGACGTGGCCCTCCACCTGGTAGATGAAGAGGAAAAGCAGCCCGACCCAGATAACCCCGGTCGGATCGACGAAGAGCGCATAGATCACGGGCGGCACCGCCGAGAGCCAGGGGCCGATGTACGGGATCACCTCGATGAACGCCGTCCAGAGCCCGAAGAGCAATGCGTACTCCTCCGCCCCCTCGACCAGACCGGTTCTGCCGAGAACCCACATCCCCACCCCGGCGCTCGTGCCGATGACGGTCGAGAGGATCGCCTGGCCCTTCACGTAGCCCCAGAGCGCGGACTCGATCTGCTGGGTCAGCGGCGGGCCGCCCTGCGGTGGAAAGCGCGCGTCGATCGACCGTTCGAGGCGAGGCATGTCGAGCAGCATGTAGATCGAGATGACGACGATCAGGATCGCCGAGAAGAGCAACAGCACGACCGAGAGGGCGGCGCCCTGCGCGAACTCGATTCCCTCCTGAACGTACCCCGAGATCTCCCCGGATCCGAGTGAATCGATCCACTCTGTGACCTGCTCGCGAACCTGAATCCCCTCGAGGCCGTGGTCGTCGAGCCACGCCTGGAGTCCGTCGATGTCCTTCTCTGCGGCGGTCTGACCGCTGCCCGGGTCGACGTCGCTGACGTAGGAATCCATGCGCTCGGCTCCGTTTCGCGCCTGGTCGAAGGCGACGACGCCGATCGCGATCAGGAGCGCGACAACCGTCGCGGCGAAGATCGCGTACACCACCATCACCGAAAGCGTGCGTGGAACCCTGAGCCGCGTCAGATCCCGTACGAGCGGGTTCAGCATGAAAGCGATGACCGACGCGGTGAGGAAGAGGAAGAGAACATGGCCGAGCGTGCTCGCCAGGAAAAACGCAAGCACCGCGAGGACGGGCAGGCCAACGAGCTGGATCCATCGCGGGACCTGGATCGTCGGGCCCGGGGCGGCCATCGGTCGGATCGTATCTCGGCGCACGCCGCGCTAAAGCCACTGCAGGCCGGCGACGGCGTGGCGGCCCTTGGCTCGACCAGCGCCCCGGTCACACCGCTGCCTTCAGCGCTCGTTGCTACGGTCCCGGAAATGACGACTCCGCGCTCACGGCATGCAGCCAGACTGCGAGCCAGCCGGCGGCGGGCTCAGTCGAGGGCGCGTTGGTTCGCAATCACCGCAGTGGTCGGCGTCGTCGCCGTCGCGACGCTTCTCCTAACTGCGTTCGACGGCAACGGCGTCTCGAGCTCCACCGCCGCTCCTGTGCCCGCGCCGCTGCCCGTCACGTCGGCTCCCCCCGAGCCCCAGGTGCTCGCCACCGTCGGCAATCTGCGGATCCAATCTCCCGTCGCCCAAGGTGGTGTCACGGCGGTGGGCTTTCACGGCTCCGACGAGGGCGCCCTCGTCCTGCAGCCGGTCGGGCCGCAGGCAAACGAGGGACTGCTCGCGCGGCTATGGCGCAAGATCACCGGCTACGAGCGGGAGGGGCTCGCCTGGTACCAGCTCCAGGGCGGAGCCCTGCGAACGTTGGACGTCGGCGCCGTCGCGGGAACCGACGTCTACTCCCCCGTCGACGGAACGGTGATCGCGATCCGCAGCCAGCTCGTCTCGGGGCGCGAGATCGGCGCCGAGATCGAGCTCCGGCCGACATCGGCGCCCTCACTCGTCCTGGCGCTCCAGAACGTCCGGCCCGACACCGGGCTGTCCGTGGGCGCCAACGTCGCGGCGGGCTCGTCCAAGCTCGGTCGCGTCGCGGACATCAGCAGATTCGAGCGCCAGGCGCTCGCGCGGTTCGCCGCGGACGGCGGCAACAACGTCGCGATCCAGGTGTACGTGTCGGCGACGCTCGGCGTTCCGTAGCGCTCTAGAGTCCTCGTCCTGCGCATCCTCTTCATCGCCGACGTCGTGGGCGCTCCCGGGCGGACCGCGCTCGAGGCTCTTCTTCCAGGGCTCCGCTCGGACCTCGAGATCGACGTCTGCGTCGTGAACGGCGAGAACGCCGCCGACGGGATCGGGATCACGCCGCGCCTCGCAGACCGGCTGCTGGCCGCGGGGGCGGATGCGATCACGCTCGGGAACCACGCCTTCCGGCGCTCGGAGATCGGCCCCTACCTCGAGGGGTCGAAACGGGTCATCCGTCCGGCGAACGCCTCGAGACACACCCCCGGCCGCGGTCTGACGGTGGTTCCCAGCTCGAACGGCGCCCGGCTCGCGGTAATCAACGTCCTCGGATCGCTCTTCCTCGATCCGGCAACCTCGATGTTCGAGGTCGTCGACGACCTCGTCGAGCAGGCGGTCCGCGAGACGCCGCTCGTCCTCGTCGACGTGCATGCGGAGGCGACGAGCGAGAAGGTCGCCCTGGCTCGTTGGCTCGACGGCCGGGTGACCGCGGTCGTCGGCACCCACACGCATGTCCAGACGTCGGACGCCCGCGTCCTAGCGAACGGCACCGCGTTCATCACCGATGCGGGCATGACCGGGCCGCACGACTCGGTTATCGGGGTCGTGGCCGAGCTGGCGATCCGGCGGATGCGGACCGGGCTGCCAGTGCGCTTCGAGACCGCTCAGGGCGACGTGCGGATCGAGGGCGCGGTGATCGACTGCGACTCGGCATCCGGCAAGGCTTCCGCCATCGAGTCGCTGCGCATCTCCTTCCCCTGACTCTCGGACGCGCGCGGGAGCAGCAGCCAGAGCAGCACGAAGGGCAGAAACCAGGGGAGGTAGAGGTAGAACCAGTGGGTGAGGGTGAGCTGGAACGCCACGAGAATCGCGGCGCTCAGCGCCGCCAGCTCGACTGGCCCCTTCTCTCGCGGCACGAATGCGGCGCCGAGCGCCAGGGCCACGGCTAGGACGGCAAGCACCGGCTGCAGGAATCCGAGATCGGGGATCCCCTGCGCGTGGTACTGGCCCCAGCCCCAGAGCGAGAACGGCGAATCGCGTCCAGCCTGGAAGCCGACGGTTCGGTCCCAGAAGGTGCGGACGGCTTCCCAGAGATCGGGCTCCAAGAGCAGAATGACGAACGAGACGAGCGTCGCGAGCGCGAACGCGGCGGCGAAACGCACGAGCCGCCCGAGGTCGAGCCTCGGATAGCTGACCCAAAGCGGCGCCAGGAGCAGCCCGCCGAACTTCGTCCAGCCCGCGAGCGCGACCGCCGTGCCGCGCGCGGAGGGCGAGGACGCGAGCCAGAATCCGAACACGAGGAACGCGGGCATGATCGTGTCGTTCGTGTTCGCGTTCAATACGTACGCCGTGAACGGGTACGCGGACCACGCGAACGCGAGCACAGCCGCCAGCCGCACTCCTCCGAACCGGAGTCCGACCAGGGCAAGGCCGACGATGGTCAGGAGGTCGAACAGGATCGACGTCGTGTGCGCTCCCGGTAGCGAGTCCCACTTCCCGCTCCACCCGAAGACGAGCGTCGCGGGAATGTAAGCGGCATACGCGACCGGGCCGTAGGTGTCGCCGCGCTCGATCGCCGCCTCGCAGCGCCCGTTGGTCTGGATGCGCTCGCGGACATCGCCGTCGGCGTCCTCGGGACCGCATTTCTCGAGGTCGCCGCGCTGCGGCATGTTCCCGTACGGCGCCTCGCCGTCCAAGATGCGACTCGCGCCGACCACCCCCGCGAGCCCGACGTCGATCACGCCGCGCGGCGCCTCGACGTTGAGGCCGACACGGAACCCGAGCAGGAAGATGGCCGCGGCCGCGAAGGCCCACGTCGGCCAGACGGGACGAAGCCCGCTCTCACGCTTGCGAACTCCCACCCAGAGGCTCCGCGCGAGCAGGTAGCAGAGCACCGGATAGACGAGCGGGACGCTTGTGAAGATCTCGCCGCGGTTGAAGAACGCCAGCGAGACGGAGAACGACAACAGGGCGAGCAGGTCGAGGTTGCGCAGGGTCAGCGGCCGACGCAGGTCGGCGAGCGCGACGAGGAAGAGCAGGCAGAACACGAGCCAGACGTAGGGCTTCTGCAGCGTCTTGCCGCCGAAAGATCCCTCTCTTCCTCGCGCCATTCCCCATGCGACCTGCGGGCCCGTCCGCACCTCGCCGACGGTCTCTGTCGTGTCCTGCACCACCGCCTGCGCGATCTGGCCGGCCTCACCGGACCACGCTTTCACGAGCCAGGTCCTGGTCTCCGGACGGAAGGTCGCCGACGTCGTCGGATTCGGGGGATAGCGCTCGAGCCACGCCGACACCGTGTGCTGGGAGAGTGCGACCGCGATCGCCTGCTCCTCGGTCAGCCGCGCCGTCTCCTGGCGAGGGCCCGCCGCGGCGGACGAGACGAGGATGCCGACCGTCAGCACGGCGACGACTGTCGCGCAGGTGAATCTCAGCGGGTGCGAGGCGGCCCGAACGACCAGAGCTTATTGCCGACGAAGTTGATCGGCGTGACCAGCACGATCGCGATCGCCTGCGCGACGATCTCAGGCAGTCCGATCTCGACGAGCATCGCGAGGACAGCGAGATTCGCAACCAGAGCGAGCGTTGAGATCACGAGAAACCGCATCCCCTGGTGCGCGACGCTGCCACGGTGCTCCCGAAACGTCCACAGGCGATTCCAGATGTAGTTGTTCGTCACCGCCACCAGGAAGGAGCCGATCGCCGCTGGGATGTAATGGACGCCGAGGACGAGCACGAGGAGCGAGAACACCCAGAGATTGACGAGGTACCCGGTCGCCCCGACGAAGCAGAACTTGACGAGCTCTTCCCAGTTGTCGCGGCGACCGAGCGCCGCACGCATGCGAGCGCGCCGAAGCCCTACCCCCACGTCCGCGGGCGAAGTCTCCACAGCTGTCGCAGAGTAGCCCGGGCCACGCTCTCGTAGACCCCCCATCGGGTTAGGAGTGACCAAACCCTTCGGCGCCGACGAGCGGCACGAACCTGCAGGGGAGGCCCGCACGCTCACGCGGACCCCTCTCCGTGCGCTCGACGAGCACGAGCTGTTGACCCCGTCGGCCTCCTCGGGGCACGACCATCCGGCCACCCTCGACGAGCTGCCGGTAGAGGGCGGGCGGAACGACCGGCGCCGCCGCCGCGACCGCGATTCCCTCGAAGGGCGCCCTCGCCGGAGCTCCGAGCGAGCCGTCTCCGACGAGTACTTCGACGTCGCCGTAACCCGTCTCCTGAAGCGTCGATCGCGCCCGCTCGGCGAGCTCGGGAACGCGTTCGATGGTCACGACCTCGTCCGCGAGCTCGGCCAACACCGCCGCCTGATAGCCAGAGCCGGTGCCGACGTCGAGCACGCGCTCTGCTCCGGAGAGGTCGAGCAGTTGGCAGATCGTCGCCACGATGAAGGGCTGCGAGATCGTCTGCCCGCTGCCGATCGGGAGAGCGCCGTCCTCGTACGCGAGATGGCGGAGTCCCTCGGGAACGAAGCGCTCGCGCGGCACCCGCGCCATTGCGCCGAGAACTCGCTCGTCGAAGCGCCCTCGGTGGCGGAGCTGCCGCTCGACCATGTGCGCGTGCGCCACCGCAACATCGCCGGGGGGCGGCGTCGCGCGCTCCGCCGGGCTTATTTGGCCAGGGTTCGCAGGCCGGCGAACCGCGCCGCCTGCCTCCCGCGCATGCGCGCGGCAAGAAGTGGCAGCGCCACGGTCACGATGTAGCCCACGAGCGGTATCAGCGCGAGCAGGCACACGAAGAGCCCCACCATCGACACGTAGGCGGCGATCCCCATGCGGGTCGCTCCCCTCCGCATCGCGCCCCGCACGACCGCAGCCGCGGAGAGCGCGCCGATGAGTCCTGCGACTCCGCCCGCGATCGTCTCCGCGAGGTCCCCGATCACGACGAACCCGAACGCCGCCCCGACGGCGGCGCCGACGATCGCCGCCACTCCCGCTCCCACCGCATTCACACCCAGGAGCCCGGACAAGATGACGCCGAATCCGAGCCCGAGGCCGAGCGAGAGCCCGAGCGTGTACCAGAGGCCCATGGCCGTCCAGTGTAGTGGCGGCTGAAAAACCGAATCCTGCGGCATGACGAAGGTACTCAAGTACATCCCAACGAGGGGAGGATGAGGTATGCGCAAACGTCTCTATGTCGTCGTTGCGATGGCCGCAGTCATCGCGGCGCTCACGGTCGCGGCCGTGGGTGGAGCAGGTGGCGCGCCGCAGTCGACGATACTCACGGGTGCTGCCGAGGTCCCGGGCCCCGGCGATCCGGACGGAGCCGGCACCGCCTCGCTGAGGCTCAATCCGGGACAGGGGGAGATCTGTTACGAGCTGACGGTCTCCAACATTGCACCAGCTACCGCGGCCCACATTCACATCGGAGGGCCGACAGTGGCCGGACCGGTCGTCGTAGGGCTCATGCCGCCGACGAGCGGATCCTCGAGCGGGTGCGCCAGCGCCCCGCGGGATCTCGTGCGCGACATCCTGAGAGATCCGGCCGGTTTCTACGTGAACGTGCACAACGCGGCGTTCCCGGCTGGCGCAGTGCGCGGCCAGCTCTCGCGGCCGTAACGAATGCGGTCTGGGGTCAGACCCGCGGGTCTGACCCCTCGAGCCGCGCGATCACCGAAAGCCCGAACTCCGCCGCGCGAGCTCCGTCGACCACGCGGTGGTCGAACGAGACCGCGATCGTCCCCACACGGCGCACCACCACCTCGCCATCGCGGACGACCGGTGTCTCCCCGATTCGCCCGATGCTGAGGATCGCGACCTCCGGGTGGTTGACGATCGGAGTCTGGAAGAGGCCGGCCAGCTTTCCCGCGCTCGTGACCGTGAAGGTGGAGCCGCGCAGCTCGTCCGGAGTGAGAGCTCCTGTACGGGCTCCTTCGGCGAGGCGCCGGACCTCCGCGTCGATCTTCTCGACCGTGCTCGAGTCGGCGCCTCGCACGACGGGAACGACGAGGCCCTGCTCCGTCTGCACCGCGACGCCGATGTCGTAGCGGTCGAGGTAGACGATCGCGTCCCCTTCGAGGCGCGCGTTTACCTCGGGAAACTTGGTCAGCGACACAGCCGCCGCCTGCACGACGGTCGCGAGCAGCAGCTCCAGCTCGACGCGCTCGAAGTCGCACTCCTCGACCCAGGTGACCGCCGGCACCTCCCGATGCGCGCGCGTCATGTGCTCGGCGATGACGCGGCGGACGCCGCGCAGAGGCTCCCGACGCCCTTCGGTCTTGTCAACTCCGCCAGCCGCGGAGCGGACGTCGTCCTCCGTGATTCGTTCATCGCCGCCCGTCGGCGACACCGCCGCAAGGTCGACGCCGAGCTCCGCGGCGATCTTCCGCACCAGCGGAGTCGCCTGAACGCGGGCCGCGGGAGAGGTCGTAGTGCCCCGAACCCCTTGTGACACTGTGTCACTTGGCGTCTTCGGGGACGGCTCCTCGATCGCCTCGCCGGGTTCCCCGATCACGACCAGCACCGCTCCGACCGGGGCGATCTCCCCCTCGGGCACGAGGATCCTCAACACCGTTCCGGAATAGGGTGACGGAATCTCGACCGTCGCCTTGTCGGTCTGGATCTCCACGAGCGGGTCGTCCTCGGCCAGGGTCTGGCCCTCTTGCACGAGCCAGCGAGCAACCTCGCCCTCCGCCAGGCCCTCCCCGAGATCCGGCAGCTTGAACGAATGCGCCATCGTCCGCGCGATTCTCGTCTATTCAGAGACGAGCGCGCCGGCGCTGCAAGAGCACGACCAACGCGGCCAACGCCGACATCGCGATCAGAAGCGGGGGCGCGAGAAATCCGACCGCTGTCGCGAAGTGCATGCCGGTGCAGTCTTCGCCGCAGTCGAAGAAGCCGTCCGCGTCCCGGTAGTCGGAGGAGATCGCAGCGAAGTCGAGCACCCAGACGCAGGCCGCTGCGATGAACACGACGCCCGCGGCCGCGCCGAGGCGCCCGCGGGCCCAGGCGCCCGCCAGCAAGCCGCAGACAAGCATGAGCAAGGCTCCGAGAGCGAGATAGACGAGCCAGGCATCCCTCACAGCACGCGCTCGCCACTTGCGTCGAACGCCTGCACGCGTGCCGACGAGGACGGCGAGCCCGCAAACCCGTCCCGGAAGAGGCTGAAGACGATGACGTCGCGCGGCACACCGTCCTCGTCGGGCGGGAGCCGCCGCCGCAGGATCCCCTCCTCGACGAAGCCGAGCTTCCGAGGAATCGTCAGGCTCGCCTCGTTCGCCGGATCGACGCGAATCTCGACCCGGTCGACGTCGCAGAGCTCAAAGGCGACCCGCGTCAAGGCGGCGCTCGACTCGGTCGCCAGGCCTCGGCCGACGTGACTCGACCTGATCCAGTAGCCGATCTCGAGCGCGTCGGCGCCGCGACGCTTGTGTAATCCCGTGCCGCCGAGGACATCGCGCTCGTCGATATCGAAAATTCCCATCACGAAGTCTGTGCCCAAGTCGAACTGCCCGCGGAACCGCCGCTACAGGTCTACCTTCTCGGAGAGCTCCTGCGGTTCCGCGCGCGCCCACGGCATCCACGGCTGCAAGTGCTCGAGGCTCGAGTCGATCGCTTCCTTGACAAGCGGCGCGTCCAGTGGCTCCCAGCAGCGAATGACAAGCCGCTCGGAGACGATCCGGTAGGGAGGGTCGCTCATGAATCCGCCACGACCCTCACAAGGGACGAGCCTAGAGCTCCGTCCCGGAGGTCGCTTGATGATCCTGGCGCGCGAAGCGAGGGGTTCCGATCCAGGCATTGCCGGGAGCGATCAGCACGCGCAACCCACCGTCGACGCGCCAGAGCGAGACGGCCTGTTCGTCGCCTGCTAGCTCGGGGGCGACGGCCGCGGGCACGTAGCCGAGCTGCAGCGTCCGCTCCTCGTTGAAGATCGCGACCGCGTTCCGATCGTGCGGGTTGTCGGGCTCGGGTAGGAGGGCCAGCTTGCGTCCGGGGTCGAACGAAGGATGCTCGAGAGCCTGCGGCCTATAGGACGCCGGCTACCGGAACGACGCGAATTTGAGGATCCTCCCAGCGCACGGGGTTCCCGGTCGCCGCATCGACGAGGTGGTAGCCGTGCTCGCCTCGCTCGAGCCACAGGCGGAGCCGCTCCGCCACGGATCTACGCCCCGAGCACCCGCCGGACGGCGTCTTGGACGCGGTCGACCGACGGCATGTAGGCGTCCTCGATCTGCCAGTAGGGATACGGGACGTCGTAACCCGTGACCCGCAGCACCGGCCCGCGGAGGTCGAAGATCGCCTTCTCGGCGAGCACCGCTGCGACTTCAGCGGCGAACCCACACACGCGCGGCGCCTCCTGAATCAGCACCGCCCGTCCCGTCTTGCCGACGGAGGTGAGCAGCGCATCCTCGTCGAGCGGCTTCAGGGTCCGGAGATCGAGCACCTCACACGACGCCTCGTCCTCGAGCGCGTCCGCGGCTCGCTCGGCGAGCGGCACCATCGCTCCGTAGGCGACCAGCGTGACATCGGAGCCCTCGCGAGCGACGCGCGCCTCGCCGAGCGGAACGACGTGCTCGCCCTCGGGCACGTCCCCCCGCGCCGTTCGGTAGATGAGCTTCGGCTCGAAGATCACAACCGGATCGGGATCGCGAATCGCCGCCGCGATCAGACCCTTGGCGTCTGCGGGCGTAGACGGAATGGCGACCTTCACGCCCGGCGTGTGCACGTAGTACGTCTCCGGCGAGTCGTCGTGGAGCTCGGGCGCGCGCACGCCGCCTCCGTAGGGCATGCGGATGACCAGCGGAAAGGACATTTGCCCGCGCGTCCGCCAGCGATAGCGCCCCACATGATTGATCAGCTGGTCGAGGGCGGGGTAGCTGAAGGCGTCGTACTGCATCTCGCACACCGGCCGCCAGCCGGCCATGCAGAGCCCGACCGCGGTTCCGAGGATTCCCGCTTCCGCGAGCGGCGTATCTACGCAGCGATCGACGCTGAACCGCTCCTGAAGCCCAGCCGTCGCCCGGAAGACCCCGCCGAGGCGGCCGACGTCCTGGCCCAGGACGAGCACCGAAGGGTCCCGCTCGAGCTCGAGGTGGAGCGCGTCGTTGACGGCCTCCACGAGAAACCGCTGAGCCACGGTCCCCGTAGCGTCGGGGCTTGCCTCGCCCTCACTCACCGAGAGTCCTCCTCAATTCGGCGAGGTCGTCCGCTAGGCCCGGCGGCGGATTCGCGTACGCGTGCTCGAAGACGAGTCCCGGGTCGGCCGGCGGCTCGGCCTCCGCCTCCGCGATCCCCGTTCGCATGAGCTCGAGGGCTTCCTGCTTGATCTCCTCCGCGCGTGCCACCGTGAGCACCCCGGCTCGGACGAGATAGCGCCCATAGCGGCCGACGCACTCGTTCTCCTTCTCCTCTTCGACACGTTCCAGATCGACGTAGATCGACGGATCGTCGGCGGTCGCGTGGGGCGCGGCTCGGTAGGTGACTGCTTCGATGAAGGTCGGGCCTTCGCCCGCCCGGGCGCGCGTCACCGCCTCACGAGTCGCCTCGAACACCGCCAGGACGTCACCGCCGTCCACGCGAATCCCCGGTATCCCGTACCCGATGGCCTTGTCCGCGAGCGTGGCCGCCGCGGTCTGAGCCGCGAGCGGGGTCGAGATCGCCCACTGGTTGTTGTTGCAGAAGAGAATCGCGGGCGCTTTCAGCACTCCCGCAAACGTCGCGCCCTCGTGGAACGCGCCTTCCGACGTTGCGCCGTCTCCGAAGTACGCGAGCGCCACACGATCCTCACCCTTGAGCCTAGAGCCCCACGCCAGCCCTACTGCATGCGGCACGTGGGTTGCGATGGGGACGCAGATCGACGCCACGTTGAACTCCGCCGGATTCCACCATCCCGCCGGATGCCCGCGCCACCACGACAGCACCGTAGAGGCGGGCATGCCTCGGAGGAGCCCGATCGCCGACTCCCGGTAGCTCGGGAAGATCCAGTCGCGCGCCTCGAGGGCGAACGCGGATCCAACCTGCATCGCCTCGTGGTTCCAGAAGATGGCGTACGTCCCGATCCGCCCTTGTCGGTGGAATACGACCGAGCGCTCGTCGTACGTCCGGAGCAGGACGAGGTTGCGATAGAGCGCGAGCAGGTCGTCATGGCCGAGCCCCTCGACCTCACCGTCGGGACGCGTCTCACCGTCGCCGATGACGCGGCGCAAGCCTCCCTCCGCCGGCAGCACCTGGCTCATCTCGGTCTCAGTGTATTTCAGACGAGGACAGTCACAGCGTCACGCTCGGCCTCGAAGACAGCCCGTTCGACATCGCCGATGTCCTCCCCGTCCACCTGCATCGGCAACGGCCTGTCGCAGACGACCTCGAGGCGGTCGGCATCGTGCGCGTAGACGAGATCGCGGGCGTTCGTCCGGTCGCCCCAGCCGACGGCGTAGCGAACGATGCGCGGGATGTCGCGGACCCGAACGTGTCTCGGGGCGACGAGATCCAAGCCACCGTAGAAGCTCGCCCGCGGCGCGAAGCGAAGCGGCACCGGCCCCGCGTAGCTGTAGGTGGGCCCATTGGCTACGAGCGCGAAAACGGCGCGCCCGTGCCCGGCCACGTCGAGTACCGATTCCAGCGGGTAGCGATGCCGCGCAGCCGTGCGGAGCCCCGACCACGCAAAGGCGAGATCGCCCGGACGGCGACCGTCCGAGCGGCGCCCGAGATCGTCGACGGCGCGCACGATCTCGGCGTCGAGACCGATACCCGCGCAGAAGCCGAAACGACGGCGCCCGTTCACCCGGCCGACGCCGATACGACGAGGCTGGGCGGCGCCGGCCAGTCGCCGAGCCGCCTCGACGGGATCGCGTGGCAGACCGAGCGCGCGGGGGAGCACGCTCGTGCCTCCGCCGGCGATGAAGCCGACCGGCGTCGTACCGTCGATCCCGTTCAGCACCTCGTTGTAGGTGCCGTCCCCGCCGAACACGTACAGCGCGTCCACCGCCCCGGATGCCTCACGAGCCAGGTCGGTCGCATCGCCCCGCGCCGAGGTCAGCCGAACTTCGGTGCCTGCGGGGAGGGCCGCACGCACCGTGGCCAGTCGCTCCTCGTCGACGCCGCTCGCCCACGGATTCGCGATCAAGATCCTCGTCATCGCCTCTTTACAGTGCCTGGCACTGTAAAGACGTCAAGAGAGCGCCAATGTGTCCACAGGCCCCCTGGCTCAGCGAGGCGTGGCGTAGCCGCGGATGCCGTCGACGAGAATCGCCGTGAATCGGTCGGCGAGCTCGTCGGTGTCGCGCCCGGGAGCGAGCCACGCGTACGCCCCGTTCGCAGCCGAGAGAACGAAGAGGGCGGAAGCGCCCCCACCG
>JBPCMD010000040.1:0-3110 GCA_051002595.1 Gaiellaceae bacterium | reverse complement strand
TCCTCGACGACGAGTCGCGCTCGGACACGTACCCGTACATCCAGGTGGACGAGAACGAGGTCGACCTCGGCCATGAGGCCACCGTCTCCAAGATCGGCGAGGAGCAGCTCTTCTACTTGATGAGCCGTGGCCTCTCCGAGGCGGAGGCGAGCGCCATGATCGTCTCCGGCTTCGTCGAGCCGATCACGAAGGAGCTTCCGCTCGAGTACGCGGTGGAGATGAACCGACTGATCCAGCTGCAGATGGAAGGCTCCGTCGGCTAGCCCCTCGGAGTGGAGAGGAGCCTCATGGAGATCACAAAGCTCGACTTCGTCGCCGTGCCGTCGACGGACTGGCGGCGGTCGCGCGCCTTCTACGTCGAGACGCTCGGGCTACGGCCCGACTCGACCGGGGACGCCGAGTTCTGGGTCGGTGACACCTGCTTCGGGGTCTACGAGCCCACGCAGTACGGCATGGAGTTCGCGCCGCAGCGGAACGGCCACATCGCGCTCCACGTCGATGATGTCGCCGTCGCGCGGTCCGAGCTCGAGGCGAAGGGCGTGGAGTTCTCCGGCGAGACGCTCGACACCGGCGTCTGCCACATGGCGTTCTTCCAGGATCCCGACGGTAACGACCTGATGCTCCACCATCGCTACGCGCCGCGTACCGGCGACGGCTCCGCGCACTGATGCAGGCTCAGAAGGTCGACTTCGTGTCTATTCCGACGCGCGACCTCGATCGCGCCGCGACCTTCTATGGCGAGACCATCGGCCTCGCGCGCGATCCGCTCTCGAACTCTCGCGATCCGCTCTCGAACTCCACGTGGCCGGAGTTCACCGCCGGGAACGTGACCCTCGCAGTCGTCGTCCCCGAACAGATCGACATGGAGTTCGCTCCGCTTCCCTTCGGCGCGATCGCGATCCGCGTTCCGGACGTGGCGGACGCTCGGACAGAGCTCGAGCAGCACGGAGTCGCGTTCGAAGGGGACACCTTCGACTCCGGCGCCTGCCACATGGCGTTCTTCCGGGACCCGGACGGCAACGGGCTCATGCTCCACCACCGCTACAAGCCGTACCACGACGGCTCGACTCCGTGATCGAGGTCGAGCACGTTGACTTCGTCTCGTTCCTGACGCAGGACATCCCCAGGGCCAAGCATTTCTACTCCGAGATCCTCGGTCTCGAGCTCGAGTCCGGGGGAGACGACGACATGGAGTTCCGCGCAGGCCAGGTGACGCTCGACATCTTCAACCCGGCGAGCCAGGGCCAGCCGTTCGCGCCCAACCTCGGCGGCATGGCGTTGCGGGTCCCCGATGTCGACGCCGCTCGGGCGGAGCTCGAGGCCAAGGGCGTCGAGTTCGAGGGCGAGACACGACAGACGAGTGTGTGCCGCATGGCGTTCTTCCACGATCCAGACGGAAACCTGCTCATGCTCCACCGGAGGTTCGATGTCTGACGTCAAAGGCACGGGAACGCGCGAGGATCCCTGGGTGCTAAAGACCCCTCCGGGCTCGTCGGAGTACCAGATGTACCGCGACGAGACCGCCGATCCGCCGGCGCTCGTCTGCCAGGTCGGCTCGACGAAGCTGAGCTACGACGCGCGCGCGATCGACGATTTGCACGCGATGTTGAAGACGCACGGCGACTGGATGGATCTCGCCGCCGTCGACGAGCAGAAGTCCGCGAAGGACGGCACCGTCGAGGCTTGGGGCCGATCCGAGTCGAACCCGCTCGGCGGCTGGTACGGCCTCCGCAAGGGGTATCGCGGGCGTTTCGGCATGTATCTGCCACCCCTGCTCGAAGCGCTCGGCCTTGCCGAGCTGACCCACGAGGCGCGCAACAACAAGATGAGGGCGCTTTAGTGGTCTCTCCGGGAGACCACTAGTGGGCGCCTCTCGCACCGAGATCGAGGCGCGCTACCGCGAGCTTCCGCTGCCCACGACGAAGGACGAGCACTGGAGGTTCACCGACCTCAAGGGATTCGATCCCGACGCGTGGACGGCGAACGGCGCTGTGGAGATCGCGTCGCCGCCGTCTTTGGTCGACGTCGAGGTGGCCGGCGTGGCGCACGTCGGCGAGGCGGGGATCGAGATCGATCGGGCGCCGGACGGGATTCGATTCGAGCGGCTCACGGACGATCACGAGCTTCTCTACTCGCTCGTCGGCTGGGAGGAGAAGTTCGCGGCCCACAACGCCGCCATGTGGAAGCACGGCCTGCTGGTGCACGTGCCGCGCGGCGTCGTCGTCGACAAGCCGCTCTATGTCCGGGTTGCGAACGCCGTCGAGGGCGGCTCGCTCTTCTGGCGGCTGCTGATCGTCGCGGAGCCCGAGAGCCGGTTCGCCGTGATCGAGGAGTACGCCTCCTCGTCGCCAGATCTCGCCGGGTACTCGAACGCCGCGGTCGAGATCGTCGTCAAGGACGCGGCGAAGGTCGAATACATCTCCCTTCAGAACTACTCCCGTAGCACCTGGCACTTCGCATCGCACCACGGGCGCGTGGAGCGCGATGCCGAGCTCGACTGGGTCGCCGCGGGCTTCGGCTCCGCCAAAGGCAAGGTGCGCATTCAGAACGACCTCGCGGGACCGGGCGCGACCTCGCGGGTGACGGGCGCGTACTTCGCCGACGGCACGCAGCACCTCGACTACGACACGTTCCAGGAGCACATGGCGCCCTCGACGACGTCCGACTTCGCGTTCAAGGGCGCGCTTCGCGACAACGCCCGCACGGTCTGGCGCGGGATGATCCGGGTCGAGGAGGGCGCGCAGAAGACGAACGCGTATCAGGAGAATCGAAATCTCCTCCTCTCGAAGACTGCGCACGCAGACTCGATCCCCGGCCTCGAGATCCTTGCCAACGACGTCCGCTGCACGCACGGCGCGACGCTCGGGCGGGTCGATCGCGAGCTGCTCTTCTACCTGATGACGCGAGGGCTCAACCGAGCGGAGGCGGAGCGCGTGATCGTCCGCGGCTTCTTCCAGGACGTGCTCGACCGTGTCGAGCTCGAGCCGGTGCGCGAGGCGCTGGCCGCCGCGCTGGAGGCCCGCATCCCGCAGGTGTAGGGGGGGGGGGGGGGGTGGCTTCGCCACCGGTGACGCGCAAGGGAGGAGGGGAAGGCAGCACCCCCAACCCCA
>JBPCMD010000039.1:0-13739 GCA_051002595.1 Gaiellaceae bacterium | reverse complement strand
GCGGAGATCGAGGACGGGATGAAGCTCCTCGATCTCGGCTGCGGCTGGGGCTCACTGACGTTCTGGCTTGCGGAGCACTATCCCGCGTGCCGGATCCTCGCCGTGTCCAACTCACGCACACAGCGGGGGTTCATCGAGGGCGAAGCGCGCCGGAAGGGTCTGCGCAGAGTCGAGGTCGTGACCGCCGACGCGAACGTGTTCGATGTCGACCGGCGCTTCGCCCGAGTCGTCTCCGTCGAGATGCTCGAGCACGCGCGCAACTACGGAGCCCTCCTGGACAAGATCGCCACCTGGCTCGAGCCGGGCGGGAAGCTGTTCGTCCACGTCTTCTCGCATCGCGAGCTCGCCTACGCGTACGAGTCGGGATGGATGGCGAAGCACTTCTTCACGGCCGGGACGATGCCGTCGCACGACCTCATTCCCCACTTCGCCGGCAAGCTCGCGCTCCAAGAGCAGTGGGCCGTCAACGGGCTCCACTACGCGCGGACGGCCGAGGCGTGGCTCGACCGTCTCGACTATGCCCACGCCAACACTGTCGAGGTCCTGTCCAAGACGTACGGGTCGGCTGCGGCGCGGCGGTTGCAGATGTGGCGAATCTTCTTCATGGCGTGCGCGGAGCTCTGGGGGTATCGATCCGGATCGGAGTGGGGCGTCTCGCACTACCGTTTCTCCAAGCCGTAACGGTCGCCCGGTCGTAGGCGCCCGCAGGGCAAGCGAGTGGTCGTTAGAGCCGAAACTCGCCGCGCGCGACCACGACCGCGTGCCCGCCCACGGCTACCCGCTCGAGCTCACCGTCTCGCGCATCCGCACGCGCGAAGAGCGTCGAGGGCCGCCCGATCTCGGCGCCCTGCGAGATCTCGATCCACTCCCCCCACTCCACGAGGCCGTGCCGGCAGAGGTGAACGACGAGCGGCCCCGCCGCCGAGCCGGTCGCCGGGTCCTCGGGAACCCCGTCCCAAGGAGCGAACACGCGTGTCTTCCAGGCGGCGCCGGAGCCGGTGAAGCAGCTGACCATGACCTCGAGCTCGGTCAGGGCGGAGAAATCCGGTCGTAGCGCGGCGACCTCCTCGAGCGAGCCGAGGGTGACGAACGTGTGCCGCAAGCCGTTGTCGTAGCGCTCGACGGGAAGCTGTGATCCCTCGACGCGCAATGCCTCTAGAAGCGCCTCCGGTTCCGGGTAGGGCTCGACGCTCGGGAGGGGCTGGCTCATCCGGCCGAAGACGATCTTCCCGCTCCCTTCGCGTTCGAGCTCCACGGGAACGATGCCGCTCATCGTCTCCAGCTCGATAACTGGCCGGTCGAGAGAGGATGCGAGCACCCAGGCCGTCCCCAGACATGGATGACCGGCAAACGGAAGCTCGGACTTGGGCGTGAAGATCCGGATCCGGACCGTGCCGCTTTGCTCCGGCGGCAGCACGAAGGTCGTCTCGGAGAACCCGATCTCGAGCGCGAGCGCCTGCATCGTCCCCTCATCGATCCCGCGCGCATCGGTGAAGACGGCGAGCTGGTTTCCCTCGAGCGGCCGGTCGGTGAAGACGTCGGCGACCACGTAGCGCAGGCTCGGCACGGGGCCAGCCTACTGAGCGCGAGGCGCCCGGCCAGACCTGACTATGCTCGGCGCGATGCTCGTCTTCCTTGTTCGCCACGCGCATTCCGACCCTGGTGACCCCGACGATCTGCGGCCGCTTTCCGCACGCGGCCGGGACGAGGCACGAGCGCTCGCAGAGAGGCTCGCGGGTCACCCCACTCCGCCTCGCCTCGTCTTTTCGAGTCCCTTGCTTCGGGCGAGCGAGACCGCCGAGGCGATCGCCGAGGCCGGCTCGGCCGAGCTCCGGATCGACGAGAGGCTTGCTCCGGGAACGACCCTGGAGCGCCTCAGCGATGCCGTGGGCGTCGCGGAGGGCCCGGTCGCGGCCGTCTGCCACCAGCCGGACTGCTCGGAGATCGCGCTCGAGCTGACTGGTAGCGACCCGGGCTTTCTACCGGGAGGCGTCGCCGAGCTCTCCATGGACGCCTGAGCGCTGCTCGCATGAGCAGCGCCATCGTCGCCACCGACTTACGCAAGTCCTACGACGGGGTCGAGGCGCTACGGGGGGTGAGCTTCGAGGTTCGGGCGGGGGAGGTCTTCGGACTGCTCGGCCCGAACGGCGCCGGGAAGACGACGACGGTCGAGATCCTCGAGGGCTATCGCACGCGCGATTCCGGCGAGGTGACGGTGCTCGGACACGATCCGGCTGCGGCGCCGCGCGCGCTTCGGGAGCGGATCGGCGTCGTGCTCCAGCAGTCCGAGTTCACTCCGCTCCTGACGGTCCAGGAGGTTCACCGGCTCTTCGCCGGCTACTACGAGCAACCGCGAGACGTCGACGACGTCATTCGCATCGTCGGGCTCGAGGAGAAGCGCGATGCGCGCGTGAAGACGCTCTCGGGTGGTCAGAAGCGCCGTCTGGACCTCGGTATCGCGCTCGTCGGCGATCCCGATCTCGTCTTCCTCGACGAGCCGACAACGGGCTTCGATCCCGCCGCGCGCCGGACTGCATGGGAGCTGATTCGGACGCTCCGGTCGCTCGGCAAGACGATTCTCTTGACCACCCACTACCTGGACGAGGCTCAGCAGCTCGCAGACCGGGTCGCGGTGATGCAAGCGGGGAGGATCGTGAGCCTGGGAACCCCGGCCGAGCTGATCGGGGGAGCGCACAAGGCCGAGATTAGGTTCGAGCTGAACGGTGAGCCGGTCGTCGTCCAGACCGAAGACCCGACCGTCACGCTGCACGAGCTGACCTCAAAGGCGCTCGCCGACGGGCGTCGCCTCCAGCACCTCGAGGTGCGGCGGCCCACGCTCGAGGACGTCTATCTGGATCTCGTCGGCGACGACGAGAATGCTGAGTGACGCTGCTCTTCCATCAACTCGCGTACGAGCAGCGCATTTTCTGGCGAAGCCGAGAGGCGGCGGTCTTCGTCTTCATCTTTCCGCTCCTGCTCTACGTGTTGCTCGGATCCGTGTACTCGGACGAGATCGAGATCGACGGCGTGGCTGTACCGGCGGCGGACCTGCTGCTCGCAGGGCTGTTCGGCTACGGGGCCGCGAACACCGCCTTCGGGGGGCTGGCGATCATCCTCGTTGGCAGGCGCGAGACCGGAGTCCTGAAGCGGCTTCGCTCCACTCCGCTTCCGCCGACGACGTACATCGCCGCGGTCCTCTCTTCGACACTCCTGATCTTTGCGCTGCAAGCCGTGGCCCTGGTCCTCCTCGGTAGGTTCGTCTTCGACGCCAGCGCTCCCGCGAACTGGCTCGGGTTCGCAGGCGCCGTGGTGCTCGGCGTGGCGTGCTTCGCCGGTCTCGGAGTGGGCGCCGCATCGCTCATCCGCTCCGCCGAAGGCGTCTCGGCGGTCGTCAACGTGTTGTTGCTACCGATGGCGTTTCTGTCGGGGTCGTTCGGACCGACGGACGATTACCCGGGCTTCCTCGACGCGATCGCCAAAGTGCTTCCGCTCACGTACTTCCTCGACATCGTCGATGGCGTCTACCTCGACGGCCAGTCGCTGTTTGCCGACGTCAAAGCTCTCGGAGTAGTCCTCGCCTGGGGAGCAGCTGGGCTCGTGATCGCACTGACCCGCTTCAGCTGGATGCCGCGCGAGCGTTGACGAGCATGGTGCCTGTCACCCAGAAGGTGACAGGCACCAGCTTTACCCGCGCTATCGGTTCGAGAGCAGCGAGAGGTAGTAGAGAAGCATCGCTACCGCCGCCAAGGCGCCTGCGACGTACGTCCAAGCCGCCGCCGAGAGGACGCTCTTGACGCCAGCGCTCTCGGTCGACGGAACGAGCCCGAGCTCGTTCAGCTGCGTCTTTGCACGCGCTGAGGCGTTGAACTCGACGGGCAGCGTCACGAGCGTGAACAGCACCGCGACCGAGTAGAGCGCGACGGCGATGTAGATGAAGCCGAGGATGTTCAGGAAGAGGCCACCGATGAGGAAGAGCAGCCAGATGTTCGAGGTGAACTGCACAGCGGGGGCGAGCGCGCTCCGGAACTTGAAGAACGCGTACGACTTCGCATGCTGAAGCGCGTGCCCGACCTCGTGTGAGCCAACCGCGGTCGAGGCGATCGAGCGCCCGGAGTACACCTCAGGAGAGAGGTGCACCGAGCGGCTGCGCGGGTCGTAATGATCGGAGAGCTGGCCTGGTGTCTCTTCGATCGGCACCTCGTGCAAGCCGTTCGAGTCGAGAATGCGGCGTGCGACCTCAGCTCCCGTCATCCCGTGAGACGCGGGAACCTCGAGGTTGCGCGCGAACGTGCTCTTGACTCGATGCTGGGCCCAGAGGCCGATAACCATGGGGACGATGAACGCGATGAGAAAGGTGGGCATGGAAGGATCGTAGCGTCCAGGGTCGGTGTCCTCGCGGCCGGTTTCCGCGACTCAGCAGGTTCTTAACCCCTGAGCTCGGGGACCAATCGCCGTAATACTCCAGCTCGTGGGAGCTTCTGACACAAGTAGTCGTGTCGCGGCGCTTCTCTCTGAAGCTGCGGAGACCCATCATGTCGTCTACCGGATCGTGGACGGAGACGATCCCGATTGGGCCTCGTGGTACGCGAATTGGCTGCTCGACCTCTCAGAGCTCCCCGAGCTCATCGGTATGCGTCCAGTGCGCAGCCATCTCGTCCATGCGCTCGTCGAGCTCGATCGCGGGTACACGGCCCAAAGCCCAGGTGAGCGCTGGGAGGACTGGTACGCCGAGCGGCTCGCAGACCGGCTCGCAATCTAGATGCTCGACCCGTGACACGCGCAGACGACGCCGGCCCGCGGGTCGTCGTCGTCATCGTCGACGGCCTCCCTATCCAGCTAGTGACGAGGTGGTGCCGGACCTTCCCTTCCTGGGCCCCAAGCTGGCGCACCGCTCCACCGCCGTTTCGTGCTTTCCGTCCACGACCGGGCCCGCATACTTCCCGTTTCTCGCCGGCTGCACGCCCGGGCGGGCGAACATCCCCGGCATCCGCTGGTTCGACCGCACGCGCCCCACCAGGTCCGCGTTTCCTCATCGAGGGCTTCGGAGCTACGTCGGTCCTGACGCCCGCAAACTCGCCACCGATACCTGTGCGACCACCCTCTTCGCGCGGGACGCCTGGCCGGTATCGAGCCCGGTTCCGAAGGACCTGCCGAAACGGGGCGAGCTCAGCCGCGACCTCGTCTGGGCAACAGCGCACTTCACACACCGCTGGGATCACGCCGACCGCCGCACCTCGTGGAAGCTCGGCCGCGCGCTGGAGAAGGGTCGTGCGATCGTGTTCGCCGTCTTTCCCTCCGTGGACGAGCTCGGCCACACCTTCGGCCTAGCGAGCGACCGGCCCCGCCAGGCGCTCGAAGAGATCGATCGCCAGCTCGCCGAGAAGCTTGCCGGCTTCGAGGGTGACATCCTCCTCTCGGCCGATCACGGGCTCACGGACACTCACACCCATCTCGACGTTCGCGGCATCGTCGAAGCGCGTGAGGGAATCACGATCGCGTTCCCGCTCATCGGCAAGCGCTTCCCGCAAGCCGTCGTCTGCGAGTCGGGGAACGGGATGGCGAACATCTATCTCGCGGGAGATGAGAGCTGGGCGGAGCTGCCCTCGGTCGAGCGGTGCCGCACCCTGGCCAGCCATCTCCTCGAGATCGACGGGATCGACAGCATCGCGCTCCGAGGTGAGACACCGCATACCGCGGAGCTCTGGACGCGCCGAGGCGTCGGCCGCGTCGGCTTCACGGACTCCAGGCTTTTCCAGGAGGGATCCGCGTTCGCCACGGCCTTCGAGCATGCGACACCCCAGAAGGCGCTCGAGCTCTCGGCGGTGGAGGAGAACCCGGATGCGGCCTTTGCGCTCACCTCGCTCTTCGCATCGGAGCGAGCCGGCGATCTGCTCGTCTCCGCCGAGGTCGGCGTGGACCTGCGGACGAAGAGCGAGTGGCCGGAGCACCATGCCTCGCATGGAGCACTCCATCGTCAGCACACGGTCGTGCCCGTGCTCTCGAGCGCGCCGTTGCCCGAGGGGCCGCTCCGCACTCTCGATCTCTTCGGAGTGACGCTCGAGCTCGCCGGAATCTCGCTCGACGAGTAGGCGGAGTCGGACACCGCCCGTCTCGCGAGAGGCGACTGGCGGCCAGAGGTTTGGCGCTGAGAGAGACGCTTCGCAAGCCCTGGGAAGTGTTCAACCGCTGGTTCGGATGGATCGCTCTCGTCGGTGTCGTCGTCGGGCTGACACTGGCCGTGCGGAGCCAGTGGTCGGCGATCAGCGAGCTCGACTGGAGAGGCTCGTGGCCCCTTCTCCTCGGAAGCGCCGCCCTGTTTGCGGTCGCCCCGCTCGCGCAGGCGTCGACTTCCTGGATCATCCTGAGGCTGCTGGGTGCGCGCGCTCCGTTCGGCGAGGCGATGACGATCTGGGCGAACGCCTATGTCCTGCGCTACGCGCCGAGCGGGGCTCTTGCGATCCTTTACCGCGTTCGCGAGCGCGAGCGGGTGCGCGCAACCCGCGAACAGATCATCACGAGCGAGGCATACGAGAATCTCGGGTCGCTGACCGCGGGAGCGTGCGCGCTCTTGGTCGGGTTCGCGGCGCTCGGCAAGGTTCCCCCGTGGCTCGGCATAGCGGTCGCCGTTCCGGTGCTCGTCCTCGCGGTGGCGGTGCGGCCGCGCTTCCTCGGCAGGTGGTTGCAAGCGCTGCTCCGTCGCCTAGGAGTGGAGACGCCGCTTCTTCTGGCCGGCAGCTCATCGTCGTCATCGCCATCAACCTGGCCGCGTGGATCGCGACCGGACTGGGTTTTCTCGCGCTCCTGAACGGCCTCTCGGACGAGCCCTCGCCCGGGCTGACCTGGGCTATCGCCACCTACTCGGTGGGATACCTGATCGGCTTCGTCGTGCCGTTCCTTCCGGGCGGGCTGGGAGCGCGTGAGGGAGCGCTCGTCGCGGTGCTCGTCTCGCGCTATGGCGCAGGCGCGGCGACGGGGATCTCCCTGGCGACTCGCTTGGCGGTCACGCCGGGTGAGGCTCTCGCTGTGTGCCTGATCTGGCTCGTGTACCTGGCCGCGCGTGCTTTGCCGGGCGGCCGGTCGGCCCGCAACACCCGATGAGAAGAGAGCGTCACGGCCGCGAAGCGGACGCCTTTAGGGATCTTCGCGACCGGAATCCGCGCGAGCGGATTCTGGTCTTGCGCCAGCTAATTGACCGGCGCAAGCCCACGCGCCTTGCGGCTCGCCGCTGTCTGGCGCCGCTGGGCCGAGAGCTCGGCCTTGCGCAGGCGCACGTGACCCGGCGTCACCTCGACGGCCTCATCCTCCCGGATGTACTCGAGTGCCTGATCGAGCGACAGCGGCCTGGGTGGAATCAGGCGAACAGTCTCGTCCGCGTTCGGAGCGCGCATGTTCGACAGCTTTTTCTCCTTCGTCGGATTCACGTCGAGATCGCCGGCGCGGGCGTTCTCCCCGACGATCATCCCTTCGTAGACGTCGACTCCGGGCGCGATGAAAAGCGAGCCGCGTTCTTGCAGGTTGAGCGCCGCGAAAGCAGTCGACTTGCCACGACGATCGGCGACGAGCGCGCCCGTCGGTCGGGTACGAAGCTCGCCGACCCACGGCTCGAAGCGGTCGAACACGTGATGGAGGATCCCCGTGCCGCGTGTTTCGGTCAGGAACTCCGTACGAAAGCCGATCAGGCCGCGCGCGGGTACGACGACATCCATGCGCACCCAGCCTGAGCCGTGATTGACCAGCGCTTCGGTGCGGCCCTTGCGGAGCGCGAAGAGCTGTGTCACCACGCCGAGATACTCCTCGGGAACGTCGATCGAGACGCGCTCGAACGGCTCGTGCAGGACGCCGTCGACGTACCGCGTCACGACCTGCGGCTTACCGACTGTCAACTCGAAGCCCTCACGCCGCATCTGCTCGACGAGGATCGCAAGCTGGAGCTCGCCGCGTCCCTGCACCTCCCAGGTATCCGGGGACTCGGTCGGGAGAACGCGCAACGAGACATTGCCGATGAGCTCCGTGCGGAGTCGCGCCTCGACGAGAGTGGCCGTCACCTTGTCTCCATCGAGGCCCGCGAGCGGCGAGGTGTTGATTCCGATCGTCACCGAGAGCGACGGCTCGTCGACCGAGATAACGGGCAGCGGACGCGGGTCGTCCGGATCAGCGAGCGTCTCACCGATCGTCACCTCGGGAATCCCGGCGACGGCGATGATCTCCCCCGGTCCAGCCTCCTCGGCTTCGACGCGATCCAGTGCCTCGGTCACATACAGCTCGGTCACCTTCGCGCGCTCGATCGTCCCGTCGGAGCGGCACCACGCGATCGGCTGCGCGCGGCGGATCGTTCCCTGGAGGACGCGGCAGAGGGCGAGCCTGCCGACGTACGGCGAGGCGTCGAGGTTCGTGACGAGCGCCTGCAGCGGATGGCCTTCGTCGTAGGTCGGCGCGGGGATGCGCTCGAGGATCAGGTCGAGCAGTGGTTGAAGGTCCTGCTCGAGCGCGTCCGGATCGGGATCCAGTGATGCGCGGCCCGCCTTCGCATTGCAGTAGACGATCGGAAACTCGATCTGGGTCACGTCTGCATCGAGGTCGAGAAAGAGCTCGTAGACCTCGTTGACGACCGCCTTGATCCGCGCGTCCGGCCGATCGACCTTGTTGACGACGAGGATCACGGGCAGCTGCGCCTCGAGCGCTTTTCGGAGCACGAAGCGCGTCTGCGGCAGCGGCCCCTCGCTCGCGTCGACGAGCAGGAGCACGCCGTCCACCATCGTCAGACCGCGCTCGACCTCGCCCCCGAAGTCGGCGTGGCCGGGCGTGTCGATGATGTTGATCTTCGTCGGGCCGTAGCGGACGGCCGTATTCTTCGCGAGGATCGTGATGCCCTTCTCGCGCTCGAGGTCCATCGTGTCGAGCACGCGCTCCGCGACGTCCTGGTTGGCGCGGAAGGCGCCGGACTCCCAGAGGAGGGCATCGACGAGCGTCGTCTTGCCGTGATCGACGTGCGCGACGATCGCGACGTTGCGGATCTCAGAGCGGATGGACACTGTCAGTGCGGAGCGGGAGCGCCGGCTACCACTTCGAGCGCCGGCCGCGGCGGCTCGTGTAGACGAGCTTCGGCCGAGCGGTGCTCAGGCCAGCCTGCTCGAACTGCTCGCGGTGCCCGAGCCGGTTGGCCGCACGGCTCGTCTCTGCCTCCTGGTCGGGAAGGACGAACGTGATCGCATTCCCGGTGCGGCCCGCGCGGCCCGTGCGTCCGGTGCGGTGGACGTATCCCTTGTCCTCCTCCGGCGGGTCGTAGTTGATGACGTGAGCGATGTCGTCGATGTCGAGGCCGCGCGCGGCAACATCCGTTGCGACGAGGACCTGCACCTTGCCCGACTCGAAACGCCGAAGCGCGCGCTGCCGCTGTCCCTGGGAGAGGTCGCCGTGCATCGCGACGGCGTCGACCTGGTGGAAAGCCAGCTTCTTGGCGAGCCGGTCGGCGCCGCGCCTCGTGCGCACGAAGACGAGCGTGAGGCCGTCGTTGGCCCGGATGTGGTCGACCAGGGTCTCGACCTTCGTGTCCTGGCTTACCGCGACGAAGCGGTGCGATATCTCGCCGACGGCGCGATCCTCCGGCAGATCTGCCTCGAAGCGCGAGGGACTACTCGTGTAAGCACGAGCGAGCTCGCCCACCTCGCCATCGAGGGTGGCCGAGAAGAACATGGTCTGCCGGTTCTTCGGCAGCAACCTGACGATCTTGTCGACCTGCGGCTTGAAGCCCATGTCGAGCATGCGGTCGGCCTCGTCGAGGATCAGGATGCGGACTGCGCTGAGATCGAGCAGGCGACGGTCGGCGAGATCTTGAAGCCTGCCGGGCGTCGCGACGAGAATGTTCGCTCCACGCGCGCGATCTGCCTGCGCCTTCAGCGGCATGCCGCCGTAGACGGCGGAGACCCGAAGATCGTTCGCGGACGCGATGGCCGAGAAGTCCTCGGTGACCTGAACCGCAAGCTCCCTGGTCGGGACGAGGACGAGCGCGCTCGGGCGGCGGTCCTGCTTGGTCGTGCGCTCGACGATCGGGATCGCGAACGCGAGCGTCTTGCCCGACCCGGTCGGCGACTTCGCGAGCACGTCGAGGCCCGCGAGCGCGTCCGGGAGGACGAGAGATTGAATGGTGAAAGGCTCGTGGATCGAGCGGGCCGCGAGCGCGTCTGAAACGCGCGCGGACACGCCGAGCTCACGGAAAGACTGCTGGTGCATGTTGTTCGACTCCTTTACGGGTTCGAGACTTGCCTACCTCGAAACACCCGGAGGAGGAACGAGAAGCTCATCTCACCGGCCTGCTGAATTGCAGACCGTCGTCCCAGGGTAGCAGGCGTTTCCTGATTGTCGGCCGTCCACGACCGGTGCTTGAGCGTTTACGCGTTTCGCGGCGGCGAATGAGCGCTGCTATTCCGGCTCGAAACTGGCTCTCGAACTTCGATATGCACGCGTTCTCCGTAGCGGTGCGGACGACCTCGTCTGGAAAGCCATCATCGTGCTCGGCACGTACCTCGATGCTCATCTCCACCTCTGCTTGCGGAGATGCCCCCGACGAGAATCGAACTTGTGCACGCGGTTACCGGCGCCAGCAGGTCATCCCCGATCCGCAGCCCACTCCCTTGGGCAGGTACTCCCATGGAATCCCCGTCTGCAACACGAACAGGATCCCCGTCAACACCTTCCGATCGTCGATCCGCCTGCGCCCCGGGAACCGGTAGCGACGCTCGACCTTCGGAAGCAAGGGCTCGAGGAGCTGCCACAGCTCGTCGCTGACCAGCGTCTTTGCCATCTGCGTCCCATCCTTTCAAGCGAAGGTGACGCAGCGGTATTCGCCGCCAACCGCAGGAGACCCTTCTCTTTGTTAGGCGCTCTAAGGGGGGTCAGCGAGCTGCGCGAGCGAAGGCCGCACGGAGGATCGGCCAGCCGGCCTTCCGTCGTTCGTGCCAGAGAACGCGGTTCCACGGGTCCCAGCCGTAGCCACGCGTAACAAGATGCTGCAGGCCGGCCGCGATGCAGATCCCCATCCGGTTGCCGTGCACGGTCTGGGTGCTCATCGATCCGTCTCGATTCGGCACCAGCACCTGGAGGCTCGACGGATCCGAGAAGCCAAGGAATGAGAACGGAATGCGCAGCTCGAGCACCTTGCCCGAGCCGTCGACAAGATGCCTGTCGTCGAAGCCGGGCGACCGTGGGTCGGTCGTTCCCCACTGAAGCGTGCCGTAGGACTGGAGCTCGACCGGGATGCGCCTGCGCGACCGTGGAACCGTGAGCGGTCGGTTGAGGATCTGCCGCGGCTCGACCCAGACGCCGCTTCCGAGCCTCAGGTCGGCGGGTCGCACGGGTAGGAAGTGCCTCAGGAACCCGTACTGGATGAGCAGCGGGTCGATCCAGGCGGCCTTGCGGAGCCGGGCACCACCCGGGCCAATGGTGATCGAGGTCTCGGCCCGAGGATCGAAGCCGCGTGTCCCGGGAAGCCCTCGATTACCCCCGCGATAGGCGTCGAAGCCGATCGTGATCGGTTGCGTTCTCCAGGATTCCCGCTTTTCGAGTCGCAGCCGCAGGTAGAGATAGCCCTCGTCCTTGACGGCTCGCGCCTCTCGTACCGGCCCGCGTGACTCGGCGATCACCTGGCTGCCGTTGCGTGTCCACTCGTTGTCGTTGCCGTCGAGGGTGACGACCCTCGACGAGCCCGGGTCAGCGGCGATTACGCCGAAGTAGCTCTCGTTGTTGAGCGGATTTCGCCAAAGTTGTCGCCGTCCGGGAGGGCGCTCGTACTCGACGGTGTTCCAGGTGAGCTTGAACCACTCATCGACCCATTCGAACAGCATCCCGCCGGCGTAGCCTTCCCGGCGGATGTCGTCGAGCATCTGGGCATCCATCCGCGCTGCCTCCCGCTCTGAATGAGCGCCCTGGTCGCGCCCGAGCGGACCGCGGTGCGCGAGTCCGAGACTCGTCGGAACACCGAACTCGGTGACCATCACTACCTGCTTGCCGTGGTAGGCGCGTAGGCATGGAGGTAGCCGGCGTAGGGGTCGAGCTTTCCATTCCAAGGACGGCGGTACAGCTGGTAGGCCGGCGTGCGGCGCAGGAAGTCGGGGTAGTACGGATACACGTGGTAGCTGGCGAAGAACCCGCCGGGCCACCGCTTGGTGGCGGCCAGATGGGTCGCATCGATCGAGACCATGTCCTCCTTGGGGAGCGGCTCGTAGGCGTGCTGGAGCGGGTCGGCCGTCACCCAGTTCGTGAACGTGAGCGGCCGGCTCCACCCGCGCTTGGCCTCGAGCGCCGCGCACCAGTCGAGCATCGAAGCGACCCGGCTTTCCATCGGAGTGGAACCTCTCTGTGAGCGGACGTATTGCCCCCGATAGGGGTGTCGACCGCGGTTCATCCGGTCGGTGGACGCAACGGCGAACTGGTCCCACTCGATCCCAAGCGACCAGGCCAAAAGCCAGCGCGAGACGTTCGAGCGGTAGCGGCCGCCGGCGTGGCCGTGGCGCAGAGGCAGGTTGGCATTGCCGTGGACGACGGCGACCGCGTCCCGGATCTCGCTTCGGAATCCGTTCGTCACCGCTGGCGCGTAGGCAACGACGACAATGTCGTCCTCGGTCTCCTCGGCCAGCGCGCGCTCGCTGCGGCGAAAACATCCGCGCAGAAGAGGCGATGACCGCTGATCCGCAGACTGGCGGAAGTGTGTCGGACGCGCGCGAGGAGTGGGGTCGCAACGCCGGACGGGGTCGTGCCGTCGGCCGACGGGTGAGGGACCTTGCTCTCATTCACGGACCGCAGATGGTCGACCAGGCTCCTGCTTCGCCTACCGGGGTCATCGGGCTAAGCCGGAAACTCGCACGACTGCGTCCGCGCCACGGTGCCCGGCAGGTCCTCTCGACCAAGCCGTTTGTGGCCCACTGGGAGCAGGGGGTCTTCGTTCCCTTGAGGCAGCCGCGCAGGAGATGCACGTCGAGCTCAAGCGCTCGATCGAGAAGGCAACCCGCGGCAACTCTGTGTTCGCGTTTGACCTTCCGGGGCAAGTCGCACTAGCCGCGCAAACGCTTTGGCGGGAGTTGCTGCCATCGCCGAGTCGGGCGTCGCACTTTGGCCATCCGATGGAACCCTTGGCGAGCTCGCTACGCGCTCGTTCGTTCTCGCCGAGATATACCCCCGCGCAGCCTACGGAGTAGCCCTCGACGAACAGCTTCCTGCGACACCGCGAGGTCTGGCAAAGCGGCACCCCACAGTCCGGAAGGCCGAGGTTGAACGCCTGCTGTCGTCGCGCTGGATTCGAGAACTCGGGGTCGAGATCGAACAGCCCGCGGTCGCCGCGTCGAATGACATGCGGTAAGGGTCGCCGCCTGCTACAGGCATCTGCCCACCGGACTACGCCCGTACGAGGAGACCGGTGAGGTCGCCTTCTGGCGTCTCGAGCTGGAGCTAAACGACTTGGGCCGATCGTTCTTGACTGTCCTCAACCATTTGTTGTGGTCGGGACGGCGA
Organism: Gaiellaceae bacterium; assembly: GCA_051002595.1. GTDB lineage: Bacteria > Actinomycetota > Thermoleophilia > Gaiellales > Gaiellaceae > GMQP-bins7. Next base: position 236 of record JBPCMD010000039.1, on the reverse strand, counting down.
CGACGATGGGCCGTAAACCGACCTCTATCTCGTTCTGGCGCTGTCTCAGCGCCAGCTCCCTCGGGCTATGCAGTGGGTGGCAATAACGGGTTGCTGTCGATGATGGAATCGGCAACTTCGGCGAGCTTGACGCCATTGCGTTGGGAGTGGTCGCGCAGCATTCCAAACGCGCTGTCGGCGTCGACTGCGTGGCGGGCCATGAGGATTCCCTTGGCTTGCTCGATCGCGGCTCGACG
>JBPCMD010000038.1:0-8379 GCA_051002595.1 Gaiellaceae bacterium | reverse complement strand
CGACGAACGGCGTGTACCCGTCGAGCGAGGTCACGACGTAGTCGGCGGCGATCTGCTCCTCGATCGCCTCGCGGTTCGACGCCTTCATCCCGTTCGTGAGCGTCGCGATGAACGAGACGAGCGCGATTCCGATCATCAGCGCGGCCGCTGTGGCAGCGGTTCGGCTGGGATTCCTGCGGGCGTTCTCTCCGCCCGTGCGGGCGGCCACGCGGTCCGGGACGACGCTCGGGAACTCCATCGGCCACTCCGGCTCCCACGTCGTCACCGCCCGCCGCAGCCACATGACGAGAACGATCAGGGCGATGAGCGGATTGAGGAGCGCACCGCCGACGAAGGCGCCGACGCGTCGCGCAGCCGTTCCCGGTCCCCAGGCTCCGTAGCGCAGGAGCCAGTACGGGAGGAGCCAGAGCGGCCAGAAGAGGATCGTGAAGACGAACGCGGCCCAGCGCCCGATCGGACTGCTGACCACCGCAAGCGGACGCACGACGTGCGACGAGAGCATCGCGACGCCGAGGAAGAGCAGGAGGACGCCTGCTGCGATCGAGAGCAACCGATCCGCGGTGCCGAGCTCGTCGGTGAACATCGCGCGAGCCAGGAGGACGAGCGCGACGACGGCGAGGATTCCGGCGACCCACGGGATGAACGGCGCGAACCTGGACTTCGGAAGCGTCGAGCCCTCGCGCACCGCCGCGATCGGAGGCACGCGGGTCGCTCGGACAGCGGGGAACAGACCCGCGACGAGCGTGACGCCCACGCCGACGACGAGCCCGACGATCACGGTGCGCATCGCGAAGACGCGGTCGGCCGTCGGAAGCTCGACCCCGAGAGTCCGGAAGAGCCCCTCGATTCCTTCCGCCAGCAGGACGCCGAGACCGAGCCCGACGAGCGATGCGGCGAGGCCGATCACGAGCGACTCGAGGATCACCGAGCTGAGGATCTGGCGACGCGACGCGCCGATCGTCCGGAGTGTGGCGAACTCACGCGTTCGCTGCGCGACGGTGATCGAGAACGTGTTGAAGATGACGAACGCTCCGACGAAAAGGGCGATACCGGCGAAAACGAGGAGAAAATAGCGGAAGATGGCCGTGAACTCGCTCACCTCGTCCACCTGCTCTGCGGCTTCGGCCGTCGCGCTCACGACCTTCGCGTTGCCCGGCAGCACCGGCTCGATGGCCGCGACGAGCTCTTCCTCCGTGACGCCGTCGTTCGCCGCGACCGAGATCGCGTCGTACTGCCCCGAGCGCTCGAGGAGCTCCTGCGCCGCCGGGATCGTGAACACCGCGAAGCTCGCATTCCCCAGGCTGTCGAGGCTGCCGTACTGCGCGACTCCGACGAGCTCGAACGAGCGCTTCGGCCTGAGGGTCGAGATTCGGACGGTGTCGCCGACCGCGTAGCCCTGGTCGTCCGCGGTGCCGACGTCGATGACGACCTCGTCGGCCATCGCGGGCCAGCGGCCCTCGAGGACGCTCAGCGGATTGAACTGGTCGAGCTCCGGCGACGTGTCGATGCCGAATCCGAAGGTCGGCGCGCCCTCGGAGCTGACGGACGTTCCCTCGGGCGTGAGGATCTTCGTGTTGCGCTCGTCGAGCACGGACCCCGTCGCGAGGGCGACACCCTCTGCGCCGCGTACTGTTTCGAGCAACGACGCGTCGACGGGTGGGTTGGGCGGGCTCTCGCCGTCGATCGAGATGTCCAGTCCGCGCCCCGTCACCACGGCATCGGTTCCCGCGTACGACTCCGTGAAGAGACTCTTGAAAGCACGGTCGATCGTGTCCGTGAGGATGTAGGTGCCGCTGATCATCGCGACCCCGAGGACGATCGCGATGCCGGTCAGAACCGCCCGCAGCTTGCGGCCGAGGAGGCCACGGAGCGCGAAGCGGATCACGCGCTCAGCTGCTCCATCTCGACGAGAACCTCGTGTGCCGTCGCCTCGCGCATCTCGCGCACGATCAAGCCGTCCGCGAGGAACAGGATCCGGTCGGCGATGGCAGCCGCCCGCGCGTCGTGGGTGACCATCACCGTCGTCTGGCCGAGCGCGTCGACCGACGCCCGCAAAAGCTGGAGGATCTCCTGCCCGGTCGCCGAGTCGAGGTTGCCCGTCGGCTCGTCGGCGAAGAGGACGGTCGGTTTCGAGATGAGCGCCCGCGCGATCGCGACCCGCTGCTGCTGTCCACCGGAAAGCTCCGACGGACGGTGCGAGAGCCGGTCCGAGAGCCCCACGTCGCTGACGACTTTGTCCACCCAGCCGTCCTCGGGCTTCTCGCCGGAGATGGTCAGCGGGAGCGTGATGTTCTCGCGCGCGCTCAGCATCGGCAGCAGGTTGAAGAATTGGAAGACGAAGCCGATGTGTTGGCGGCGCAGCTTGGTCAGATCGTTGTCGCCGAGCGTCGTGATCTCCGTGCCCGCGACCTCGACGGTGCCCGATGTCGGCTTGTCGAGGCCGGCGAGAATGTGCATGAGCGTCGACTTCCCCGAGCCCGACGGTCCCATGACCGCGGTCAGGCGCGCGCGCTCGATGTCCACTGAAACGCCCCGTAGGGCGTCGACCGCGGTCTCGCCCTGCCCGTAGCGGCGGGCGACATCCAACGCGACGACGACCGGCCCGTCTCCGTTCCCGTTCACTCCGCCCAGCTCCTCTCCTCGAATGAGCGGCTAAGGCTACAGCCACTTCTGCGGCCTCTGGCCGAAGTGGCAACCATCGTGCAAAGTCCGAGTGTGGATTCGGTAGTCGAGATCCAAGCCGCCCTCGAACGAGCACGAGCCGGGACTGACGAGCTCCTCGCGCCGGTCTCCGACCAGGGGCTCGTCGAGCAGGTTTCGCCGCTGCAGCTGCCGTTGGTCTGGGAGCTCGCGCGCATCACGCATTTCGAGGAGCTCTGGCTGCTCCGCGAGCTCTACGGGCAAGCGCCGGTCATCGACTCACACCCCGAGGTGGGCGAGGCGTTCCGCCTGCAGCAAAACGGGCGATCGCAACCTCCGGGCCTCCGTCCGCAGACGGTTCGGGCCTATGCTTCCGACGTTCGAGAGCGCGTCCTCGACGCGGTCGAGCTCACCGACCTCGCCGGCCCTGGCCCGTTGCTCCGAAAGGGATTCGTCTTCGGATTGGTGCTACAGCACGAGCTCCAGCACCAAGAGAGGATGCTGCAGACGCTCCAGCTCCAGACCAGGATCGAATACCCCGTGCGAGACGAGAGCCCATTCGGGGAGACGTCCGACGGCCCCGGCGAGATCCGGGTGGACGGCGGCTCGTTCGTGCTCGGCGCGACCGACGAGCCGTGGGCCTACGACAACGAGCTCGTCGCGCACGAGGTCGAGCTCGACGCGTTCTTCATCGATCGCACGCCGGTCACCAACGGCGCCTTCGCGGACTTCATCTCCCACCGCGGCTACAGCTCACAGAAGCACTGGAGCCCGGAGGGGTGGGCGTGGCGGGAGCGAGAGAAGGTCACGGCGCCGCTCTACTGGGAGCGGAGCAGGAACGGCTGGGGGCGGGTTCGCTTCGGCCGCCGCGAGCCCGTTCCGCTGGACGAGCCGGTTCAGCACGTCTCCTGGCACGAGGCCGACGCGTTCGCCCGCTGGGCCGGGAAACGACTGCCCACGGAGGCCGAATGGGAGCGGGCGGCAGCCTGGCACGAGCGGCGCGGCAAGGATCGCTTCCCCTGGGGCGGCGAGTGGACCGGGTACGAGGCCAATCTCGGCCATCGCCGCTTTGCCCCCGCTCCTGCCGGCTCGTACGCGGGCGGTGAGAGCCGAGTCGGCTGTCGCCAGCTGACAGGCGACGTCTGGGAGTGGACCTCCTCCCATTTCCTCCCCTACCCCGGCTTCCTCGCGTTTCCGTACCCCGAGTTCTCGGAGGTCTTCTTCGGAGACGAGTATCGGGTGCTCCGCGGGGGCTCGTGGGCGACGGACTCGGTCCTCGCGCGATCGAGCTTCCGGAGCTGGGACTTCCCGGGCAGACGTCAGATCTTCGCCGGGTTCCGCTGCGCGCGGGATGGGTAGACGGTCGTCGTCGTGCGCGTCCGAGTCGACGTCCTCTTCGACGACGCAGATCGCAGAGCAGCGCTCCATGAGGCGACCCTCCGCGGCCTGAAGGAGACGCCGAAGCAGATCCCTGCGATCTGGCTCTACGACGAGCGCGGCTCGGTTCTCTTCGACGAGATCACCCGCCTGCTCGAGTACTACCTCACACGCACAGAGCGAGCGATCCTCGAGGAGCGAGCGCGCGAGATCGCGTCCGAGACGCGAGCCGAGACCCTCGTCGAGCTCGGCTCGGGGACGTCGGAGAAGACCCGGCTCCTCTTGGACGGACTCGTCGCCGGAGGGACATTGCGACGTTTCGTCCCCCTCGACGTGAGCGAGGAGGTGCTTATCGCGAGCGTGCATGCGATTGCGGAGGAGCACCCGGCGCTCGAGGTGCACGCTGTTGTCGGCGACTTCGAGCGGCACCTCTCCGCCCTCCCGGTGGGTGGGCGGCGCGTGTTTGCCTTCCTGGGATCGACGATCGGAGGTCTCGAGGTCGGAGCTCGGAAGAGCCTCCTGCGCGCGATCGCAACCTCTCTGGGCGATGAGGACATGCTGTTGCTCGGCCTCGATCTCGTCAAGGACCGAGCGCGCCTCGAATCCGCGTACTCGGACCGCTCCGGGCTGAGCGAGCGGTTCCAGCGAAACGGGCTCGTCCATCTCGACCGAGAGCTCGGCTCGGACTTCTCACAGGGTCGGTTCGAGCACTACGCGACCTGGGACTCGGAGCGCGAGTGGGTCGACATCGGGTTCCGCTCGATGGGAGCGCAGGTCGTGCGTGTACCGAGACTCGGCATCGAGGTGGCTTTCGCCGACGGCGAGCGCCTGCGCACCAGCGTGAGCTCGAAGTTTCGGCGCGCTCGAATCGAGGCGGAGCTCGCAGACGCGGGGCTCCAACTCGGGCTCTGGTGGCCCGATGCCGACGGCGACTACGCCCTCTGCTTGTCGAGGCGTTGCCAGTTTGCATGACCGGCCGCCCAAGCCCGCGCGCGCTGCGTTGCCCCCACATTCGGGGAGACCGTCGCGGTCTGACCAACCCGATGGTCGTGCGCTTCGCAGACGACGGGCGGGTCTTCGTATCCGAGAAGGACGGAGCGATCGAGGTCTTCGACAGCCTCTCGGATTCGACTCCGACCGAGTTCGCGAATCTGGCGACCAACGTCCACAACTTCTAGGATCGCGGCCCTCTCGGGGGTGGAGCGGGCTCGTCGACGACCAACGCGACTTCGCCCATGTACGGGAAGCACTAGCGCATCAGCGCCACGGCCCCGGTCAGTACCTCGCCGAGGATCCGCACGATCTCGTCGAACTCCGCCTGCCCCGCCACGAGCGGCGGGGAAATCTGAATCACGGGATCGCCCCGGTCGTCCGCGCGGCAGATGATGCCGGCGTCGAAGAGCGCGTTCGAGAGATAGCCGCGGAGGAGGCGCTCGCACTCCTCTTCGGAGAAGCTCTCGCGCGTCTCCCGGTCCTTGACGAGCTCGAGCGCGTAGAAGAAGCCCGTCCCGCGCACGTCGCCGACGATCGGGAGATCCAAGAGCTGCGCGAGCGTGTCGGCGAACGCCGACTCGTTGGCGCGCACGTGCTCGACGATCCCCTCCCCCTTCATGATCTCGATGTTCCTCAGCGCGATCGCGCACATCGTGGGATGTCCGCCGAAGGTGATCCCGTGCGAGAACATCGAGGTCTGCCCGAGGAACGGCTCCATGACGCGATCGGTCGCGACAACGGCCCCGATCGAGGCATAGGAGGAGGAGAGCCCCTTCGCGCAGGTGACGAGGTCGGGACGGATGTCGTAGCGCTCCGAGCCGAACCAGTAGCCGACCCGTCCGAAGGCGGTGATCACCTCGTCGGCGGAGAGCAGGATGTCGTAGCGGTCGCAGATCTCGCGGACGCCCTGCCAGTAGCCCGCCGGCGGCGTGAATGCGCCTCCGGCGTTCTGAACCGGCTCCATGTGCACGAGGCACACCGTCTCGGGGCCCATCGAGACGATCGTCTGCTCGAGCTCCTGCAGGAGGAACCGTGTGAACTCCACCTCCGTCTCCTCGGGCGGACGGTGGTAGCGGTTCGTGTTCGAGACGTGCCGCACCTCGGGGACGAGCGGCTCGAAGGGCTCGCGGAGCGCGGGAATGCCGTTGATCGAAAGCGCGCCCATGGTCGTCCCGTGGTAGGCGATGTTGCGCGCGATCGCCTTGTAGCGATGCGGCCCGCTCGCATTGGCGGCGACCTGCCCATCGTGCCGTGTCTGAGGCTCTGTCCCGGCATCCGCGATGGCCTTGCCCCCGCGCGCGGCGTAGTACTGGCGGGCCAGCTTCCACGCGGACTCGACCGCCTCCGAGCCACCGGAGCAGAAGAACGCGCGATTCAGATCGCCAGGCGCGAGCGAAGCCACCTCGGCCGCGAGCTCGATCGCCTTGGGGTGCGCGTACGACCAGTTGGTGTAGAAGGGCAGCTCGCGCATCTGCTCGAGCGCGGCTTGCCCGATCTCCTCCCCGAACGAGTAGCCGATGTTCACCGAGAAGAGCCCGGCGAGCGCGTCGAGGTAGCGCTTCCCGTTCATGTCCTCGAGGTAGCAACCCTCCCCGCGGACGATGATCGGGACGTCCGCCGTCTCGTAGCCGCCCATGCGGGTGAAGTGCATCCAGAGGTGATCCTTCGCCGCCCGCTGGAGATCCATGGCCACGGTCTCGGTCACTCGCGCCACGTTAACGCGAAAGGCGGTCGCGATGCGAGGGGCTAGCCTCGAGCGACACCTGCGGCCTCATGAGAGCTGCCTCGTCACCTCGGCGGGGGCGGTCTCGAACGCACGACGTCCGAAGAAGCGCTCGTGTCCGCCGAGACGCCAGAGCACGAGCAGGACGGCTCCGAGCAGCAGGAAGCCCATCCCGATGACGAACGGAACGGCCATGCCCAGAATCGTCTGCCCCGTGTAGGAGTTCTCGGGATCCACCAAGTCGATCGCGGACTTGACGAATAGGAAGCTGAGAATCGCGGCGCCGATGAGCGGGCCGACTCCGATGAAGAGCAGGCTCTTGACGGATCTCGTCAGCTCACGCCGGTAGTAGATCGCGCACGCGAAGCCGGTGAGCGCGTAATAGAAGGCGATCATCAGCGAGAGCGCCGAGAGCGTGTCGAAGAGGGCGTTCTCGGACAGGAGGTTGAGCGGCACGTACCACGCGATCGCCAGCCCGGCGATCACCACCGTGGAGAACCAGGGAGTGTGGAAGCGCGGATGCACCGCGGCGAACATTCGCGGCAACGCGCTCTGCCGACCCATGGAGAACGACGTTCGAGAGGACGGGATGATCGTCGTCTGGGTTGACGCGACCGCGGACGTGACGATCGCGAGGATCACGAGCTTGTCCCACGGCGAGCCGAGGATGTCGGCGCCGAGGAAGGCGAAAATAGCGTCGTCATCGTCGTATTCGGCCAGCGTCTCGAGTCCTGCATATGCGACGACCGCGACCGCGACCCCCACGTAGGTGACGAGGAGGATCACCGTGGAGAAGACGGCGGCGAGGCCCGGCGCCCGCGCCGAGTCCCGCGTCTCCTCCGTGAGGTTCACCGCGCTCTCCCACCCCCAGTAGATGAAGACCCCGATCAAGAGCGCCGCGACGAGGGTGGAAGTGCTCGAGATGGCAAACGGCGAGAACCAGTCGAGCTCGGGCTTCGACGAGGCCGCAGGGGCGGTGCCGTCGTACACCTTGTAGAGCGCCACGCCTGCGAAGAGGAGAAGTGCGCCGATCTGGAGGAGGATCAGCACGTCCTGGATCGCCCCCGTGAGCTCGGTGCCGATGATGCAGATAGCCGTCATCACGACGATGTAGGCAACGGCGAGCGCCATCACCGCCAGCTTCGACGCCGCCGCGGACTCCCAGCCGACGAGCTCGTAGGTGTAGCGCGCGCCCACGTCGGCAAGCGAGCCCACGACGAGGATCCCGGTCGTGCAGACCGCCCAGCCTCCGAGCCAGCCGAGCCAGGGCCCCATCGCCCGGGTCACCCACGAGAACGTCGTGCCCGCGTCCTGATCGGCCCGGTTCATGTAGAAGAACGCGCCCGCTATCAGGAACATGGGGACGAACGAGGCGAGCATCGCTCCCGGCGCCTGGAAGCCGACGACGACGGTGACCGTGCCGATCACCGCGGCGAGCGAGTACGCCGGCGCCGTCGATGCCAAGCCGACCGCCAGGGCCTCGCGGAAGCCGATCGCGTTCGGCTCGAGCCGGGGCTCGCCTGCGTGCTGTCTCTCAGCCGTGCTCACTCTGCGAGCTTCACCACGACGTGCTTGATACGGGTGTACTCCTCCATCGAGTAGAGCGACATGTCCTTCCCGTAGCCCGACTCCTTGAAGCCGCCGTG
>JBPCMD010000037.1:0-13041 GCA_051002595.1 Gaiellaceae bacterium | reverse complement strand
CAACCCCGCCTGGCAGTTGTCTCGGCGGTGTTCGTGGCTCTCGTCGCGCTTGTAGTCGCCGTCTGGCTCCTCGACCCCGTGTACGGGATGCGCACCGTCGGCGCGGTCGCCTTCTTGGTATTGCTCTATGCGATAACGGCCGCGCTTTATGCGATCTCACGACGGCGAAAGCGAGACTCACTCACCTCGACACCTGGCGCCCTCGACGACGGCGGAGTTTGACGCAGAACGGCTGGTCGCAAGCCCATCCTTCGATCGGGGTCTACCTATCCGCATCGCCAGGGCCGAAGCAGAGTGGGGAACCTACGGTATGAGTCTGCCGTCTTCTCTGGAATCCCGCGAGCAGGTCGCCAAGCTCGGGTACCTGCCCGCGCTCGACGGCCTTCGCGCGCTCGCGATCGTGGCGGTTCTCCTCTATCACACGGGCGGCCTCATGCCCGGAGGCACCGTCGGTGTCGACCTCTTCTTCGTCCTGAGCGGATTTCTCATCACGACCCTCCTTCTCGAGGAGATGAGCTCGACTGGATCGCTCTCCCTGCGGCGCTTCTACCGCCGGCGAGTGACTCGACTTCTGCCTGCCCTCTTCGTCGTGCTCGCTGCCTTTCTTCTCGCTGCCATGCTCGTGGCGGTCGTCGAACAGGGCTCGCTTGGGAAAGACCTCTTTGGCGTGGTTGCCGGCATCGGCTACTTCTCGAATGTCGCAATGACGGCGGAGCCGACCACGATGTCGATGCCGGCAGAGCTGAGGCACCTCTGGTCGCTCGCGGCCGAAGAGCAGTTCTATCTCGTGTGGCCCGCGGTGCTCGTCTTCGTCCTGCGGGGTCGGGTCCGTCTTGCGCTCATCGTCGTCACGGCCGGGGCGGTTCTGATGTCTGCGCGACAGTTTCAGCTCTACGCAGACGGCGCGAGCTGGGAGCGGATTGGCTTCGGAATCGACACACGCAACGTCTCGATCCTTGTCGGATGCATGCTCGCGCTCCTGCTTGCACTCCCTGGACGGCCGCGTCTTGAGAAGGCTGCGTGGCTCGCGCCGCCCGCGGGCGCGTGTGTGATCGCGTTCTTCTTCGTCGACTTCGGGAGGCAGCTGTTCGCCGGACCGCTCATCGTGTACGCGATCTCCTGCGCCGTGTTGATCCTGGGAGTGCTGGACGGCCGGTCGCCGCTTGCTCGCGTGCTGTCGCTCGGCCCCATTGTCTTCGTCGGCCGCATCTCGTACTCGCTCTATCTCTGGCACTTCCCCGTGTTCGTGATCCTGGATGTCAACAGGCCGGGGGTGGTGCCTGCCGCAGTACCCGCAATCGCCCTAACGGTGATGCTTGCGGTGGCTTCGTACTACCTCATCGAGCTTCCGTTCCTGCGACGCAAGCCGCAGCCTCGCGTTCCCAACAGGCGCTCCACTGAGAAACCCCCTGCGTCTGACGCGTTGAGCCACGCGGCCTGAAGACCACTCAGAAGACCGGCGTCTCGCGCCACACGCCCCACACCTCGCGGAGCGCGTCGCACATCTCGCCGAGCGTCACGTAGTCGCGGGCGGCGTCGACGATCAGCGGCATCAGGTTCACACCGTCCTTCGCGGCGGCCTCGCTCAACGCTGCGAGTCGTGATTCCACCGCGCTCGAGTCTCGCCGTGCGCGGACACCGGCCAACCGGTCGACCTGCTTCTGCTCGAGGCCCGGGTCGATCTTGAGGAGTGAGATCGGCTGTCCGTCGCCTTGCAAATAACGGTTGACGCCAACCACGACGCGCTTCCCCGACTCGACCTCCGCTTGATATCGGAATGAGGCTTCCGCGATCTCGCGTTGGAAGAAGTTCTCCTTGATCGCCGGGATCACGCCGCCGAGCTTGTCGATCAGGTCGAAGTACTCGTAAGCCTGCGCCTCGAGCGTGTTCGTGAGCTCCTCGACGAAATAGGAGCCGCCGAGCGGGTCGATCGTGTTGACTACGCCCGACTCGTGGGCGATGACCTGCTGCGTCCTCAGCGCGAGTCGCGCGGCGTCCTCCGTGGGCAAAGCGAGCGCCTCGTCGAAGGAGTTCGTGTGCAGGCTCTGAGTCCCGCCGAGGACGGCGGCCAGTCCCTCGAGCGCCGTCCGCACGATGTTGACCTCCGGCTGCTGCGCGGTCAGTGACACCCCCGCGGTCTGCGTATGGAAGCGCATCAGCAACGAGCGCTCGGAGCGCGCTCCGAACCGCTCCCGCATCTCGCGCGCCCAGATCCGCCGCGCCGCGCGGTACTTGGCGATCTCCTCGAAGAAGTCGAGGTGCGCGTTGAAGAAGAACGACAGCCGCGGCGCGAAGTCGTCGACGTCCAGGCCCCGCTCGACTGCCGCCTCGACGTAGGCGAAGCCGTCGGCCAGCGTGAACGCGAGCTCCTGCGCCGCGGTCGAGCCGGCTTCGCGGATGTGGTAGCCCGAGATCGAGATCGGGTGGAAGAGCGGCATCTCCTGCGCGCAGAACTCGATCATGTCGACGACGAGCCGCATGGACGGCTCGGGCGGGAAGATCCACTCCTTCTGGGCGATGTACTCCTTGAGGATGTCCGTCTGCGCGGTGCCTCGGAGACGGTCGCGGGGGACGCCCTGCTGCTCGCCGACACAGACGTAGTAGGCGAGCAGGATCGCTGCCGGCGAGTTGATCGTCATCGAGGTCGACACCTCGCCGAGCGAGATGCCGCCGAAGAGCGTCTCGACATCCGCGAGCGAGTCGACCGCGACGCCCTCGCGCCCCACCTCGCCGAGCGAGCGCTCGTGATCCGAGTCATAGCCCATCAGCGTCGGCATGTCGAAGGCGGTCGAGAGGCCGGTCTGACCGTGGTCGCGCAGGTAGCGGAAGCGCGCGTTCGTCTCCTCCGCGGTGCCGAAGCCGGCGAACTGGCGCATCGTCCAGAGGCGGCCGCGGTACATGGACGGGTACACCCCACGCGTGAACGGATACTCGCCCGGGTAGCCGAGGTCCCGCTCGTAGTCGATCTCGGCGTTGTCCGGCGAGTACAGCGGCTCGGGCTCGATGCCGGAGATCGTGGAGAAGAGCTCGTCTGCACGCTCGGGAGCGCGCTCGTAGACGGCCTCGCGCCAGTCCGGAACCGAGCCGGAGGTCTCGCGATCCTCGGTCTTCGCCATCCGTCGCATTGTAGGCGGAGGCGAGCTACCCCCATTCGGGGGGAACGTCCGATCGCGCGTACGGGGGATGGCTCGCCCTTGGCCGAAATCCGACGAAAACCCTATGCGGCTGGCTCCACTCCTTGCGGTTCTCACGTGCGCGTTCGGCGTCGCCGCGTACCTCGGCGAGTCGAGCTCTGCGACGGCGAGCGCCACCAGCGCTTGCGTGTCGGATGCGGATGGAAACGGCTACACGTACGCGGGGCACCAGGCGAGCGTCGCTGCGCACGGTGTCCGCGCGACAATCACGCCGACTCGCGCCATGAACGTCGCCGCGGGGCATGTGGCGGGTTGGGTCGGCGTCGGCGGTCCGGCCCAAGGGGCGAACGGCGAGGACGCATGGCTCCAGGTTGGCATCGCCTCGGTCGAGGGAACGGCGCCCTACCTCTACGCCGAGGTCGTTCGCGACGGGCGCCAGCCCCAGCTCATTCTGCTCGACGAGGAACTGCGAACCGGCGTCAGCCGACGCGTGGCCGTGCTCGAGACGTCGACGCGGCCCGGCTCCTGGCGCATCTGGGTCGACGGCCGGGCTGTGACGAAGCCGATGCACATCCGCGGATCGTCGGGCCGCTGGGCGCCGATCGCGACCGCGGAGAGCTTCACTGGCGGCGAGGCCGGGTGCAACCGGTTCGCGTTCCGCTTCGAGCGGGTCTCGGTCTCCTACGGCGGCGGCGGCTCATGGCGGCCGTTCGTCTCCGGGCATCGCTTCCTGGACAACGGCCACAAGTTGCAGTCGCTGGCTGAGGCTCCTGCTGTAGGTGGTGGCACGTACGCCTCTCAGCCCTCGGCACAGAACCCGCTGCCGTACGCGTTCGTCGCGTCCTCGTAACCGACATCGCACGCGCCCCGGGGGCCTGGCGGCGTCCTTCCATCATCAAGGACTTCAGTCATCGAGCGGATGGCGCCAGCGGAGTCCGGAAAAGCGAGCGAAGTCGCGGTCGTCGGTGATCCACTCGCTACCCGACTCGATCGCAAGCGCGGCGAGATATGCGTCCGCGACCAGGTTGCCCGACGTTCTCGCCGCGATGCAGAGTTGGCGGAAGAGGTCGAAGTGCCGGACACCTGGCGCGATCGCAACTGCGTTCGGATGGCGTCGTAGAGTGGTGACGAACGACAGCGCCTCTTCGAGCGGCGTCGGCGTCGCGAAGATCCGGGGATGCGTGACAATGCGCACCACACCGCTCAGGACGAGCTCTGAAAGACCGAAGGGCAGAGGCGAACGGACAACGGACTCGAGCCAGCTGCGGTACTCGTGGTGACGAGGAGCGTCATCTCGCGATGCGTAAACGAGAACGTTGACGTCAGGCAGGATCAGCGCCGACGTCCTCCATGAGATCCAGGAGGGTGCTCGAGTCGGAGAGATCAACGCCAGGTTGGAGTCCGCGGCGACGACGCGGCCGGAACACCGGCGGTGACGCATCCTCATGCGAGACGAGCTGGGCCCGTTGAAATGACGCTCTCAATGCATCCTCGATTACCGCCGTCAGCGTCCGACCGGTTCGTGCGGCGTGCGCTTTTGTATCACGAAGAAGCTCATCGTCAAGGCGGATTGTCGTTCGCATGCATCGAAGCATATCACTGACGCATCAATATGTCTGTCTACCTGCTAGGCCGGATCGTCGATAGCAAGGTGTACGCGCTGGTCTTAATCGGCGTGCCGGCCGGCATGCGTGAGCGCAGCCAGCGAACGTCGTCGTTGTGCAGCCCACGCAGCCGTGCGAGACGTTCTTCCCGAGGAGCCATGACCACGGCGTGGCGCCTTTCGCCCCAGGTGACGGTCACTTTCCTCTCAGGCGCTGTCGGGAGGCTCGTCGCGAGCCTGTGCGACACTGCCTTTCATGCGGGTCGTGATCGCCGACGACCATCGGCTCGTCCTCGACGGGATCAAGCGCGCGCTCGAATCGGACGGGGACTTCGAGATCGTCGGCGAGACCCAGTCCGGCACGCAGGTTCTCCCGCTCGTAGGCCGGGAGAAACCCGACCTCGTCCTGCTCGACGTTCGCATGCCGCACATGGACGGCCTGGCCTGTCTCGACGAGATCAAGCGCCGCCACCCGGAGATAAAGGTGGTGATGCTCTCCGCGTCCACGAGCGCCGACCTCGTTGAGGCCGCGCTCAAGCGCGGCGCTTCCGCCTACATCGTCAAGACAGTCAATCCCGACGATCTACCAGCGACGCTCCGTCAGGCGCTCGAGGGCAACATCCACACCGCTCTCGGGATGGACGAGGAGCGGAGCGGAGCCAAGTCTCTCGGCCTCACCGAGCGCGAGCTGACCATCCTCGGCGCGCTCGCGCGCGGACTCTCGAATGACGAGATCGCGAAGGAGTTCTGGGTCGCCCCGCAGACCGTCAAGTTCCACCTCACGAACATCTACCGCAAGCTCAGCGTGAAGAACCGCACCGAGGCCACGCGCCTCGCCTACCAGCACGGCCTGGTCGAGAGCCCCATCTACGCGGACGAATAGCGCTTGCACCGGGTGAGGCGGGTCGCCGGGGAGGAGTTTCTCCTCGTCGTCCTCTATGCGGCGTTCGGGATCGTCTTCCTCACCGTCTTCCCGCCGACGCTCTTGGTCGCAGACTCGTGGCTGACGCTCGTCGCGGGCCGGGAAGTCGTCGAGCACGGCCTCCCGAGTGTCGACGAGCTCACGGTGCTCGGGCTCGGACGCGACTGGACCGATCAGCAGTGGGGTGCGCAGCTCATCGCCTACGGCTCGTACGCGCTGGGTGGCCACGGTCTGCTCGCGGTCGTCGTCGCCGCGTTCGCCGTCGGCGCCTTCGCGATCGCCGCCGTCGCCGCACGCACGCACGGGGCCGGTCCCCGCTCCATCCTCCTGACCTTCTTTCCCGTCCTCCTCGCGGCACCCTGGACGTTCACGATCAGGGCACAGGTCTTCGCGCTGCCCCTCTTCACCGGGCTCATCTGGCTGCTGGCGTCCGAGGCGCGACGCCCCACCCGCCGCGTGTACCTCGTCTTTCCCCTCCTCGTCATCTGGGCCAACATCCACGGGTCGGCTGCGCTGGCCGTCATGCTGACAATGCTGTTCGGCGCGATCGAGCTTGCGGCCTCTCGGGGTCGCTCCGGCCTGCGGAGCATCGCCCTGCTGGCGCTCTCGCCGCTCGCGTTGCTGGTCACTCCCTACGGGCCCGTCGACACCGTTCGCTACTACCACCTCCTGCTCGTGGATCCACCCTTCGGCCGCGAGCTCGTCACCGAGTGGCGCCGCTCAGAGCCGAGCTGGGACACGCTCGTCTTCTATCTCCTGGCCGCGCTCGCGTTGGTCGCGGTCGTCTGGGGCCGACGCCGGTTGACGCTCTTCGACATGGCAGCGCTCGGGCTCACGTTCGTTGGCGCCGTCCTCGCGATTCGCGGTATCCCGTGGTTCGCCCTGGCCTGCCTCGTCCTCGTGCCGGTCGCGCTCGGCCCGCTACTCGAAGAACGGACGAAGCGCACACCGCGGGCGCTCGACCGAGGGCTGGCTTACGGCGCAGTCGCCATTCTTGCCCTCGTCGGAGTCCTCGCCCTGGCGCGGGACGACGGCTGGTACCTGAAGAACTGGCCCGAGCGAGCGGTGTCCGCGGTGCGCAATTCGCTCACGACGCCCGAGACCCAGGTCTTCGCGACGAGCCGCGACGCCGACTGGATCCTCTGGCGGATTCCCGAGCTACGAGGCCGTCTCGCCTACGACGTGCGCTTCGAGATCTACGACCGCGAGACGTTCGAGCGGATCGTCCGCTTCAAGGGAGAGCAGGGGAGTGACTGGAAGTCTATTGCGGACGGGTTCGACGTCGTCGTCGTCGAGAGCGATCCCGAGACGCCGCACGCCCCTGACTTTCTGGCCGAACCCGGTGCCCGAACCCTCTTCAGCGACGGACGAGTCACGGTGATCCGCCGACGGGGACCGTAGGCGCGAGCACCGGCGGGCGGTTGGGTCGCGCCGGTCTCAGCGCGACTGCGACGGTAAGCGCGGCCGCCGCTATCGTGAGGGCGTTCTGCAACGTGCTCCCGTTGAGCGTGCCGGTGGAGCCGTACATCGCGAGGGGAACGAACCACGCCGGCCCGAGACGGGGCTCGGCGACCGCGACGACGATCAAGAGCAGCGCGAAGTAATGGAGCCAGACGATCGGCGAGCACGCCAGCGCAGCCGCGACCGCGACGACGAACGCTCGTTGCTCGTCACCACGACGAGCAAGGACCGCTATCCCGGCGAGCGACGCGACCGCAAGCGCGATCCAGAGCGCTCTCGCGACGTTCTCCGATGAGCCCAGGTCGAGAGCGAGCGCGTACAAGGTGTAGCCCTGGGCTTCCTCGAGCTCCGAAACGCGGCGAAGGAGCTCGGGATACTCGCCGATGCCGGCGAAGCCGATCACCGCCCAGGAGACCAGGAGAACGACGATGCCCACCGCGACCGCGACCGCAGCCGCTGTGAGACGTCTCGTCAAGCCGAGCCAGAGAACGAGGGGCCAGAGAAAGAGCTTCGCCGCGAGAGACACGCCGAGGCTCGCACCCGCGACTCGGGGGTCGTCGCGGTACCGCCAAACCACTGCCGCGCCGAGCGCGAGCACAAGCGTCACGTTTCCGGTCTGCACGGCCGAAAGGACTGGCGGCCAGATGAGTGCCAACCCGTAGCACCTCCAGTCGCGGATCCCGAGCACCCACAACGTGGCCGCGACCACACAGACGAGCAACGCCATGACAACGAACCCGGCGGCCTCCACGGAGATGGCGGTGAACGGAATGCCGGCGAGCGCGGTCAGCGGCGGGTAGACGTACTCCGTGCCCGCCGCGAGCTGTGGATCGTCGGGCGCCGCGTACGGATTTACTCCCCGCAGGATCGCCTTCGCGGCCGGATAGAACGCGTTCTCGAAGTCCGTGACCTTCTCGTCGAGCCCGTCCCCGGCCGCGTTGGCGAAGACGAGGTAGAGCGCGTACGCAGGAAGAACGCCGAAGAGCACGACTGCGATCGTCATCCGAACGCTATGAAGGACGCGCGTCACTTTTCACGCTCTCGGTAGACCAGCACTCCGTCGCGCCCGAACACCTTTACCCAGCTCGGCGCCAGCTCGATGCGCCGCAGGAACGCCTTGAAGCGCGCGGGCTGCCAACCCGACTCGACCACGCGCGCATCCCAGGAGTCGAGAACGAGCCACTCGGCGCGGCCGACCACGTCGACGCTGTACACGTACCGCCGAGCGGAGAGGTGGGAGCCGACGCGGTTCGTCGTACTGACGGGCGCGTCCCGAGGCACGAGAGCGACCGCTTCTCGGAGCGCTGCGACGTGTGTCCGCGGCAGATTCGTGTGGAAGCCGACCACACCGCGACCGACGACGGCGTCCCACGGCGCCAGGACGAGGGCAAGCGTCACATTGACGAGAAGGAGGACAGCGGCCATGCGAATACGGCTCCGAGGCGCAAGTCGGCTCAGGCCGAGCACCGTGCCGGCGATCAGGAACGGAATCACGGCGGCGATGTAGTGCGTTCGGGGATCGGTCGTAGGTGAGAAGTCCGAAAGGCCGTTGACGAGGAGCTGGGGTAACGCAACCAGCGCCATCGCGGGTGCAAGCAGAAACGCTCCGAGAAGTGGCGCCCCGAGCAAGAAGACATAGAGGAGGTCGTCCGCCGACGTGAGCGCGCCGACGATCGCCCCAGGATCGGTGACCGCTGTTCGGAGAAGGCCGGTCGGAGAACCGCCGACCGACTCGAAACGGTCGTAGAACGGACTCCCCCCGCTTCTGAATGTCGGGATGATCAGCGACAAGCACACGAAAGTCCATGCGAGCCCGGCAGCGGAGATCGCAAGGCCGACGCGACGCTGCCCGCGCGCGTGCCAATACCAGAGCCCGAGCCCGGCAAGCGCAAGCCCCATCAACTCCCCGGTCGCGAGGATCAAGACTGCGCAGACGGAGAAGGGCCGGAGCCGGCCCGAGTCGAGGAACCAGATCGCGAGCAGGGAGAGCGGGATCGCCAGGGTCACCGGATGAAAGGCATCGAGGGCCGTCCACGTCACCCACGGATAGGCGAGGTACGCGAGTGCGACAAAGGCCGCCGCCAGCTCGGAGCCGAGGTGACGGCGGCCGAGCCAGAAGACCGGGAGTGCGCCGAGCGCACACGCGACGACCTGAACCGCGGCCAGCGTCAGCGGGCTCGGCGCGAGTAACCACAGGGGAGCCAGCAGAGCGAGTATCGGATCGACGTGACTTCCCAGCCGAACCATCTGCTCTCCGCTCGACGCGGTGGCCTCGAGCGGACGACCGTGGGCGGTATTCCAGACGGCCTGCACGATGTTTCCGAGATCGAAGCGGGCGAGGCGAAACTCGACGAACTCGGAATGAACCGCGGAGAACAACGCCGCGGACCACGCGAACATCGCTCCCCAGACGACAAGCGACCAGGTCCGCTCTCTCACCCAGAGCGCGAGCGTAGTCCGGCTCGGACGACGTGTCGCTGCGCTGCTGGGTGCAACCGCATGTCTGTCACTCGTCACCGCTAGCGCTTCCGATAGACGACCACACCGTCACGGTCGAAGACCTTCGCCCACGCCGAGCTCTGGTCGATCGTGTCCCAGAAAGCCTTGAAGCGCACGGGCTCCCAGTGGGTAATCGTCGAACCGGCCCTCGTCAGTCGCGGCTCCCAGGTGTCGAGCACGATCCACTCCGCGCGCTGAACCACGGGCACGCTGTAGATGTATCGCCGGTCCGAGAGACGGGAGCCGAACCTGTTCGTCGCGCTGACGGGCACGTCGGGGGGTATGAGAGCGGCCGCGTCGTGCATCGCACGAACATGACTCGCGGGATACGCGGAGTGGTTGCCGACCGACCTCGTGTCGAGCATCGGCAACCAGGGTCCGAGATACAGGGTCAACGCGGCGAAGGCAGCGAGCAGAGGTACCGTCGCTCGTCGTCGCACAGGAGCCGAGATACGAGCAAGGCCCAGGATCGAGGCTGCGATCAGGAACGGAACCACGGCCGCGATGTAGTGAGCTCGGGGATCGGTCGTAGGCGGCGACTCCGAGAGCGTGTTCACGAAGAGCTGCGGCAGCGCGATCGCCGCCAGCAGCGGGCTCAGGATGAAGAGTCCGAGCGTGGGTACCGCTAGCAATGCCAGGTAGCCGAGATCGCGGCCGGAGCTGATTGCCGAAAGGATCGCACCGGGGTCGGTGAACGCGGTGCGGAGGAGGCCGCCCGGTGATCCGCCGACGGAAGCGAAGCGATCGTAGAAGGGGCTTGCGTCGCCTCGGGCCGCAGGAATGATCAGCGCCAGGCAGATGCTCGTCCACGCGACGCCGCCGGCGACGATGGCCAGCCCGGCTCGCGGTCGGCCCTGCCGGAGCCAGTACCACACACCAAGACCGGCGATCGGAATGCCCATCAGCTCGCCCGTGGCAAGAATAAGCACCGCGCAGACGACGAACGCCCACAGCCGGTCGTCGTCGAGGGACCAGATCGCGTAGAGGAACAGCGGGATCGCAAAGGTCACCGGGTGCATCGCGTCCAGGCTCGTCCAGGCAACCCACGGGTACAGGAGATAGGCGAGCGCCGCCACGGCACCGGCTCTCTCGGAGCCGAGATGGCGGCGGGCGAGCCAGAAGACGGGTAGCGCGCCGAGCGCGGTCGCTCCGATCTGTACTGCCGCAAGCGTCAGTGGCGTGGGAGCGACGATCCAGAACGGGGCGAGGAGGGCGAGTACGGGATCGACGTGCGCTCCTAGCCGGACGATCTGGTCACCGGTTCCCTCCGTGATGTCGAGCGGGCGACCCTGGGCGGTGCTCCAGACCGCCTGCGTCATGTTCCCGAGGTCGAAGCGGCCGAGCCGGAAGTCGTCGTAGTCGTTCCGCACAACCGCGAAGAGCGCGACCGACCACCCGCTCATCGCTGTCCAGACGACGAGCGGCCACAGGCGCGCGCGTGCGAGCACCGCCGCGCGCGGGCGGGACCGCTCGACGGACAGTCCAGCGCTCACGTACCGGTCGACTTTCGGAAGACGAGCACTCCTTCGCGCTCGAACACTTGGCGCCACTGCGCGTTCGCGCGGACGTCGTTCACGAACATGCGCAGAAGCTCGGGTTGCGTTCCTTCCGTGCGCGACTCCGACGACGGCATCCAGCTGTTCGAGGTGTCGAGCACGATCCAGTCCGTTCTCGGCGGCAGGAGCGGGACGCTGTAGAAGTAGCGGCGCGCGGACAGGTGCGAGCCCACGCCGTTCGTCGCCGTCACCGGAGCGTCGTCGGGCAGGAGCTCGACTGCGGCACGCAGCGCTTCGACCTGCGCCGAAGGGAGCGTCGGATGAAAACGCCCTGACGCAGCCCCTGGCGTTCCCGGCCAGGGCCCGAAAGTCACGGCGCAGAACGACGAGAAGACGAGGATCGCGGCAGCGACCCGAGTGCGGTGAGCCGCCGGCAGGCGAGCGAGGCCGAGGACGGTGCCCGCGAAGATGAACGGAAGCACTCCGGCTACGTAGTGGTGCCGTGGGTCCGTCGTCCCCGACCAGTCCGAGAGCCCGTTGACGAGCAGTTGTGGAAGTGCCACGGCGGCAAGTCCCGGAGCGAGCAGGAAGGCGGCGGCCAGAGGGATTGCGAGGAATGCCAGATACGAGACGTCAGCGCCCGTGAAAAGGGCAGATGCGATAGCTCCCGGATCCGTGAAGACCGTCTTCACGATTCCCCCGGGCGAACCGCCGACCGAGGCGAACCGCTCGTAGAACGGGCTCTCCTCGCCGCGGAAGGCAGGCACGATCACCTTGAGGCAGACGAGCGTCCACGAGAGACCGGCGACGGCAACCGCGAGACCGATCCGGCGTTGCCCGCGCGAAAGCCAGAACCAGACGCCGAGCGCGGCGAGAGAAAGGCCCATCAGCTCGCCCGTCGCCAGGATGAGGACCGCGCAGATCGTGAACGGCCGGAGACGGTTCGTGTCCAGAAACCAAATCGCGTAGAGAAAGAGCGGTATCGCGAACGTAACGGGGTGGAGGGCGTCGAGCGCGGTCCACGCCAACCAGGGCGATGCCAGGTAGGCGAGTGCGAGGAGAGCGGCCGTCCGTTCCGACTCGAGGTGCCGGCGGCCGAGCCAGAGCACGGGAAGCGCGCCCAGCCCGCACGCAGCCACCTGCACCGCCGCGAGAGTTACCGGAGAAGGTGCGAGCAGCCAAAGCGGCGCGAAGAGCGCGAGGATGGGATCGACATGGCTGCCCAGCCGAACGATCTGCTCCCCTGTGCTGCCATCTGTCATCTCGAGCGGACGTCCGTGGGCTGTGCTCCACACCGCCTGCACCATGTTTCCGAGGTCGAAGCGGGCAAGTCGAAAGCCGAGATAATCGGAGCGGACGATCGCAAAGAGCGCGACCGACCAGCCGATCATCGCCGTCCAGACGACGAGCAACCAGCGATGTGAGACACACCACGCGAGCACGCGCGGTTCGACTCTAGCCCCGCGCCCGAGCGAGGCCGTGCTCTGGCCTGACGTCATCTCACACGCTCGACAGGTGCGCCCCATCCGGCGGGCTCGGGTCCGAGTAGGTACCACCGCATTTGGCGAGATCATCGTCACCCGTCCGGAGATGATCGTGACCGGATCGGAGGAAGACGGTGCTCGATGGTCGAATAGGAACTAGCCATTCGGCTAGTTGTCGACCAGAACTGGCCGACCGACGCTGTATCAGCCATCAGATCGCGGGCGTTCCAGCCCCCGACGAACCAAAGGAGAGATGTCCCGCATGAGCGACCTTCTCTTGAGCGCGCAGGTCCGCGTTCAGACCGCGCTCTACTCCCTTCGCCATCGGCAGGAGGGTCAGGGCCTCGTCGAGTACGGCCTCATCATCGCGTCGATCGCGATTCTGCTGATCATCGCCATGCTGTTCCTGGCCGGCAAGCTCGACAACCTGTTCAGCGACACC
>JBPCMD010000036.1:0-8890 GCA_051002595.1 Gaiellaceae bacterium | reverse complement strand
GGGCGAAGCTGAGCGGCGAGCTCGAGCGTCTCCAGGACCAGCTCGACCGTCTCCAGGCGGAGCCGAGCGAGGAGGAGATCTGGCGCTCCGTCGAGCTCGCCCGGCATCAGGAACGCCCATACACGCTCGACTACGTGGAGCGGATCCTCGACGACTTCTTCGAGCTCCACGGCGATCGCGGACGGGCCGACGACCAGGCGATCGTGACCGGCCTCGGCAAGCTCGGTGGGCGGACGATCGTTCTTGTCGGACACCAGAAGGGCCGGGATCTCAAGGAACGGACGAAGCGAAACTTCGGGATGGCCTATCCCGAGGGATATCGGAAAGCCATGCGGGCTATGGCACTCGCGGAGCGACACGGCTTCCCGCTCGTGACCCTGATCGACACTCCTGGCGCCTACCCGGGAGTCGCGGCCGAGCAGCACGGCCAGGGTGGCGCCATCGCACGCTCCCAGGCGGCGATGGTGCGGCTTTCCGTGCCGACCGTCGCCTGCGTCATCGGGGAGGGTGGATCGGGCGGCGCGGTCGCGATCGCAGTCGCCGACCGGGTGCTGATGCAGGAGCACGCCATCTACTCGGTGATCTCGCCGGAGGGCTGCGCGGCGATCCTCTGGAGAGACGCGGGCGAGGCGCGCAAGGCCGCTGCCGCGTTCAAGCCCGATGCGCCGCACTGTCTCGAGCTCGGGGTGATCGACGCCATCGTTCCGGAGCCGGAGGGTGGCGCGCACACTGATCCGGACGCCGCCGCGGAGCTTCTCGAAGACGGCATCCTGGCCGCATTGGAGGACATCGACGCCCTGGAGCCCGACGAGCGGCGCCGCCGACGCCGCGAGAAGTATCGCGTCATGGGCGTTCTCTCGTCTGCCTGAGGACTATCCACACTCTCCACAGCTTTATCCCCTGGTCTTGAAAAGCGCGCTGAGCAGGAAAGTTTCGTGGGACTTTCGCCCTGTTGGTGAAGGAAGTGTTAAGTGATGGCGACAATCCACAGGTGACGCTCGACGAGTACCAGCGCAAGCGCCGTCCGGGAAAGACGCCCGAGCCGTTCGGCACGATCAAGCGGCGCTCGAAAGAGCCGCGCTTCGTCATCCAGCGCCACGACGCGCGTCGTCTCCACTACGACTTCCGCCTCGAGCGAGACGGAGCGCTCGCGAGCTGGGCTGTGCCGAAAGGCGTTCCGCTCCGGCGCGGTGAGCGGCATCTCGCCGTCCACGTCGAGGATCACCCGCTCGAGTACGGCGATTTCGAAGGGACGATTCCGGCGGGCGAGTACGGCGCGGGAACCGTGGAGATCTGGGACCGCGGGACCTACGAGCTGCTCGAGGAGAAGCGTGACGGAGGCCTGACGGTTCGGCTGGACGGCGAGCGGCTGGACGGCGTTTGGACGCTCGTGCCCGCGAAGCTCGACGGAGATCCGAAGAACTGGCTACTGCTGCGGAAGGACGGCGCGAAGGAGGGCGCGAGCCGATACGCGCCCATGCTCGCGACGTCGTCGGAAGCGCTTCCGCGTGGGGAGAGTTGGATCTACGAGCCCAAATGGGACGGATTTCGCGCGCTCGTGACGATCGCGGGCGGCCAGGCCACGCTCATGAGCAGGAATGGAAACGACCTGACCGAGCGCTTCAAGCCCGCTGCGCGTGCGGCAGAGCTCGGGACGCGCTCGACCGACGCCGTGCTCGACGCGGAGATCTGCGCGCTCGACGACGCCGGCCGCTCCCGCTTCTCCTTGCTGCAGGAGGGCGCTGGCACGCTCGTCCTGGTCGTCTTCGACCTGCTCGAGCTCGACTCGGAGCCGCTCGTCGCGCTCCCGCTGGCTGAGCGCAGGAAGCGGCTCGAGGGACTGATCGATCCCTCGCGTGGCGGCATCGTGCTCTCTCCGCAGTTCGAGGACGGCGAGGCGCTCCTGGCCGCGGCCGAGGAGCAGGAGCTGGAGGGCGTGGTCGCAAAGCGCGCCGACTCGCCCTACCAGCCCGGGAAACGCAGCGCCGACTGGCACAAGCTGAAGGTGCGCAAGGGCCAGGAGGTCGTGATCGCCGGCTACACGAAGGGCCAGGGACGCAGGTCGGCGGGCTTCGGCGCCCTCGTCGTGGGGGTGCACGAGGCGGGCGGCCTTCGCTGGGCGGGGAACGTCGGGACCGGCTTCAACGAGTCCGAGATCACGCGGCTGCTCGGGCTGCTGAAACCTCTGAGGCGTCCCGATTCGCCCTTCAGCGAGACCCCGAGGATGCCGCGAGTCCGGCGCTCGGACGTCGTCTGGGTGGAGCCGCGGCTCGTTGCCGAGGTGGCGTTTGCGGAGTGGACGCACGAGGGACGGTTGCGCGCTCCGGTTTACCTCGGCGTCCGAGAGGACAAACCCGCCGACGAGGTGCGCAAGGAGAAGACCCCGCTGCCGTCGGTTCTGAAGAAGGGCCGCCGCGAGCTGCGCTTGAGCAATCTGGACAAGCCCTTCTGGCCGGAGGAGGGCATCACGAAGGGCGATCTCGTTGCCTATTACCGAGACGTCGCCGAGGTGCTTGTTCCCCATCTCCGCGACCGGCCGTTCACGATGAAGCGCTACCCCGACGGCTGGCAGGGCAAGAACTTCTTCCAGAAGCAGGCGCCTTCACATATGCCGGAGTGGATCAAGCGCGCTCCGTTTCCGGCCTCGACTCGCGAAGGGGAGAAGAAGATCATCGACTACGCGCTCGTCGACGACGAGCTGGCTCTTCTCTGGATGGCGAACATGGGCTGCATCGACATGCACGCCTGGTCGTCGCGGGCGGACAAGCCCGATCGCCCGGACTGGGTCATGTTCGACCTCGACCCAGCCGAAGGCGCGACCTTCGACGACGTGGTGACCGTCGCGGGACTCGTCAAGGAGACGCTCGATTTGCTCGAGCTCGAGGCGTTCCCGAAGACCTCGGGCTCGCGAGGCATCCACATCCTGGTGCCGATCGCGCGGCGCCACACGTTTGCCGACGCGCGCGAGTTCGCATCGATCATCGCGGGCGCGCTCGCGCGGGCGCATACCGGGCTCGTGACGACGGAGTGGTCGAAGCAGAAGCGCCGCGGGGTGCTCGTCGACGCGAACCAGAACGGCCCCGGGAAGACGAACGCGTCGGTGTACTCGGTGCGTCCGCGGACGGGAGCTCCCGTCTCGACGCCGCTGCGGTGGGAGGAAGTCGCCCCTGGGCTCGATCTCACGGCATTTACGATGGACGCCGTGCTCGATCGAGTGGCGGCAGACGGCGACCTCTTCGCAGGGGTTCTGGCGGGCAAGCAGTCGCTGACCAAGGCGCTGCGAACGCTCAGGTGATGCCGAAAAGCGGCAGGCACGGCTCCAGGCCCTCGATCGTGACTGGGACCGGGCAGACCCAGGCGCTTCGTTCAATCGCCACGCCATATTCGCGTACAGGCACGCCCCTGGGACTCTTCTCGCCGACGCCGCGCTCGCCGTAGCCGAGCTTCTCCGAGACGCGTTTCGAGGCGATGTTCCCCTCCAGCCAGCTCGACTCCGCCTCGACGGCTCCGAGACCGCGAAACGCGAGCTCGAGCACGGCTGCACGCATCTCCGTCCCGATGCTGCGCCGCTGGTGGGCGCGACCGACCCATGATCCTGTCGCAACCCGCTGCCTTCGGAAGAAATTCGTCGCGAGAACGGTCTGTGTACCCACGAGCTCGCCGTGCTCCCAGGCGAGAAGGTTCAGCGTCCAGTCGTGCGGCGACCAACCAGCGAGGTGCTGCTCGTGAAACGCGACGAATCCCACGAGGAAGTCCGGCTCGCCGATCTCGTCGGTCCACGCGACCGCGAAGGGCATCTCATCAGGCGGGTGGACGCCTTGCCCGGCAACCCGTCCGAGCGCGGCGAGTTCGTCGCGCGAGCCGAGTCGCAGCTCCAGACGCGGAGTCTGCACGCGCAGCCCGTAGAGGACTTGTATCTCCACGCGGGATGCTTACCATTCTGCGCCGCAAGCGCCGTGACATAGAGATGGCGGCGCCCGCGGCCGAAGGCCCGTGGCTCTTGGTTACGAGACCTCGAGTAGACGCCGCTCGAGATACCGACTCTCCGCTTCGTTCGCGGTCAGCTTGAGCGCGCGCCGGTACGCCGCGGCCGCCTCATCCCTTCGCTCGATTCGGCGGAGAAGATCCACGCGGGCGGCGCGTCCTCGGCCAGCTCGAGATCACCGAGTACGCGGGGTGAGGATCGCGACCGCACGGCCCCACTCCTCCTTGAAGACCTGCTCGATCGCCACGCTCGCTAGATCACCCAGCCAGCGGCCGGATCTCCAGCGAGCCGTGCTCGACGGTGGGTACCAGCGATGCGAGCCGGATCGCCTCGTCGAGATCTGGGAGGTCGATGACGAAGACGCCGCCGACCACCTCCTTCGTCTCCGCGAACGGCCCGTCGGTGACGATCCGCTCGCCGTCGCGGACGCGGACGACCTTTGCGGTGTCTCGGCCATCGAGCTCGTAGCCAGCGAGGCTCGGGTCGGCTTTCTGCAACTCGTCGAAGAGCGTCATCCAGCGCGGCATCTCCTGGGAGCGGAGCTCGGCCTGCTCGTCTTCCGAGAGATCGACCCACGCGGAGTCGTCGCCGAAGATGAGAAACGCGTACTTCATGATGCAGCCCCGTCTGCGGCGGGGTCGACGTAGATGGGCCGCACCTCGATCGCGCCGTGCTGCGCTCCCGGGATCTTCGCGGCGTAGTCGACGGCCTCGTCCATCGACTCGCATTCGAAGACGAAGTAACCTCCGAGCGCCTCCTTCACCTCCGCGTAGGGGCCGTCGGTCACGAGCGACTCGCCGTCGCGGACGCGGACAGTCGTCGCGTCTCGGGTCGACGCGAGCTCCCCGCCGGCGACGATGACGCCTGCCATTCCCGAATCTTCCGAGAATGCGCGGTACTGGGCGTACACGGCTTCTCGCTCTTCGTCCGAGAACGCGTCCCACCGCGACTCGTCTCCGTAGAGCAGTGCCATCACCTGCATGGGCTTCTCCTTTTGGTGGATTCCATCAGTAGACGATTGCGCTTGCGCGAGATCGACAACTCAACACGGGGGTCAGGCTGAATCCTGACCCCGCTCTTTGGTCGAGAGCATCCGACCGAGCAAGGTTCTTGCCCCTGCCTTGTCGAGCATCTCATTCAGATTCCCGCACTTCGGGCTCTGCACGCAGGACGGGCAGCCGCTTGTGCACGGGCAGCGTTGGAGCAGGTGCGTCGTATCCTCGACCCAACCTTCGAAGCTCGCGAAGCCACGCGCGGTGAGACCCATCCCGCCGGAGTGGCCGTCGTAGACGAAGATCGTCGGGCGGCCGGTCTGGTAGTGGATGTTCGTCGAGAGGCCGCCGATATCCCAGCGGTCGCACATCGCCCACAACGGCAGAAGCGCGATCAGCGTGTGCTCCGCCGCGTGCAGCGTTCCGAGCAGCGCCGGCATCTGCTCGAGCCCCTCGACCAGCCCGGGATCCGGCGAGAACCAGATCGCCTCCGTCTCGAACGTCGTCTCGGGCATGAGCATGGGGACGACGTCGATCGTCGAGCCGTCCCGCACCGCCTTTCGCGCGTACCCCACGACCTGCTCGGAGACCGATACGCGGCCGAAGTGGAGGTCGACTCCGAGCCGCCGCTCGACGCGCTCGGCCTCCTCGATCGTCGTCTCCGTCTCCTTCTTCACCTGCGTGTACCAGTCCACGCGCGCAGGGATGACGACCGCGACCCGGTTCAAGTGGTCGAGCTGCTCGACGAGGTACTGCTCGCCGAGATGGAGATAGACGGCGCCTTCGTGCACGGTCGAGTACGCGCGCTCGCGCTCGACCATGCCGAGGAGCGATCCGGTCATGCCGTCGACGACCGTGAACGCCTCGCCGTCGCCGGAGCGCAGCGAGATGCGGGCCGCCGGGTAGTCGCGTCCTTTCCAGACGAAGCCGGCTGAAGTGCGCTCGAGCTCCGGCAGCTCTGCGGCGCGACGAAGAGCTTCCTTGCCCAGCGTCACGGCGTCACCCTCGTCGAGTGGCGCCTCGAAGGCGGCGGAGAGCACGTGCGGGTCGAGGATGCGCGGGTTCGTGTGGTCGACGATGGCGGCCTCGACCCGCCGCGAGAGCAGCGCCTCGGGCTCGCGCGCGAAGAATTGGTCGAGCGCGTCCTCGCTCGCGACGAGCACCGCCAGGCCGCGGCCGCGACGGCCCGCGCGCCCCCACTGCTGTCGCAGCGACGCGACCGTTCCCGGAAAGCCAACTGAGATCGCGCAGTCGAGGAGCCCGATGTCGATGCCGAGCTCGAGCGCGTCGGTCGCCGTCACTCCGAGCAGATCCCCCTCTACCAGCCGCCGCTCGATCTCGCGGCGCTGCTCGGCGGTGTAGCCTGCGCGATAGTGAGCGAGCCGGCTCGCGGTGGCGATGTCCACGCGCTCGACGGTGAAGCGGTGGATCAGCTCCGCCGCCTTGCGGCTCTTGGCGAAGCAGATCGTCCGGAGCCCGCGCGAGGTGAGCCGCGACAGGAGTCGGGATGCGTCCCCGAGCGCGCTCGCGCGCAGACCGAGCTCGGGGTCGAGGAGTGGCGGATTCCAGATGACCACCTCGCGCTCGGCCCTCGGTGAGGTGTCGCTGTCGACGACCGTCGCAGGCTCTCCGGTGAGCGCCTCCGCCAGCTCTCCCGCGTTCGCGATAGTCGCCGACGCGAGCAGGAACTGAGGCTCGGCCTCGTAGATGCGCGCGAGACGCCGCAGCCGGCGCAGGACGTTGGCGACATGCGAGCCGAAGACGCCACGGTAGACGTGCGCCTCGTCCACGACGACGTAGCGCAGGTTGTGCAGGACGTCGCCCCAGCGATCGTGGTGCGGGAGCACGCCGATGTGGAGCATGTCCGGGTTCGTGAGGATCAGGTTCGACCACTTACGGATCTGCCAGCGTCGCTCGCCAGGGGTGTCGCTGTCGTAGATTGCGGGCTTGAGCCCCTTCAGCCGGAGCTCGGCCAGCGCGCGCGCCTGATCCTGCGCGAGCGCCTTCGTCGGGTAGAGGTAGAGCGCGCGCGTCTTCGGCTCGCGCGCAATGGCGTCGAGGACGGGGAGGTTGAAGGCGAGCGACTTCCCGGAGGCGGTTCCGGTCGTGACGACGACGTTCTCGCCGCGCTGAGCCGCCTTCCAGGTCTCGGCCTGGTGGCGGTAAAGGGACGTGACGCCGTTCGCGACGAGCGCCGAGGCGAGGAGGGGATCGAGTTCGTTCGGAAGCGGTTCGGAGCGCGCGTCCCGCGCGGGCTCGACACCGACGTACGCGATCTCCTCGCCTTCGAGCAAGTCGGCCCAGCCGGCTGCGAGCTCGGTCGCCACGAGCTCAGTGTGTCAGCGCCCGTGCAAGAATCCGGATGTGAACCGACGATCGCTGTTCGCGGTCGGGTGCGGCGGCAGCGACGAGCAGTTGTACTCGATCCCGCAGGTCCAGGAAGCATTCGAGCGAACCGGATTTCGCTCCTGGATCAAGAAGGGTCGAGCGTGCGACGAGACACGCTGACGTTCAGCTCATACGAGTACGTCGTCGTCGTGGCCACCGCCTCGGACGCCGAGCACTTCTGGACGGACGGATCTCTGGAGCCGATTGCTCGACGAGGCAACGTGGTCGTGCTGAGGCTGCTCGGCTCGCCGGCGACCGCGGAGAAGAAGTATTCGGGCGGCGCTCGAAGCTCTACCAGACTCCGAACACGTCGTTAGGTTCGTGAACGACTAGAGGAAGGGCGCGAATGCGTCTTCGTAGTGCGCGCGTGAGTGGGCGCCGTAGATCGTCGCCCGGCTCTGGCCGTCGCTGAAGATCATCACCGTGGGGAGCGAGAGCACGCCGTAGGCGCCGGAGACCGCGAGGTTCTCGTCGACGTTCACGCGGACGAGACGGATCCGTTCCCCGTGCTGATCCGCGATCGCGACCAGGTGCGGCTCGATCGCCTTGCACGGCTTGCACCAAGGCGCCCAGAAGTCGACGACGACGGGCACAGGCGAGGACAGCACCTCGTCGGCGAAGTTCGCGTCGGTGACCTCGTGCATGGAACGAGCGTAATACGGGCGAGGCAAGCCTCGCCCCTACAGCCGCCCCATCAGCGCGCGCAGGCGTAGGAGCGGGACCTTCCAGATCGCCTCCGCCACGATCGAGCCGGTCATCTTCGACTCGCCGGCGCGTCGCTCGATGAAGCGGATGGGGATCTCCTGCACGCGCAGCCCCTTCCGCAGCACGCGGTAGGTCGTCTCGATCTGGAACGCGTACCCATGCGCGGACAGCGCGTCCAAGTCGATCGCCTCGAGCGTTTCACGGCGAAAGCACTTGAAGCCGCCGGTGAGGTCGCGCACGCGGACTCCCAGGAGCACCTGCGCGTAGATGCAGCCGCCGTGCGAGACGAAGCGGCGCAGCAACCCCCAGTTCTCGGTCCCGCCACCGTTCACGTACCGGGAGCCAAGGACGAGATCGGCTTCGCTCGCCGCCGCGATCAGCCGTGACACATCACCTGGATCGTGCGAGAAGTCGCAGTCCATCTCGAGCACGAGCTCAGTGTCCCCCGCGAGCAGGTGCCGGAACCCTGCGATGTACGCCGGCCCGATTCCCTCCTTCTGCTCGCGATGCAGCACCGAGACCCATGGCATCTCCGCGGCAAGACGATCTGCGATCGCGCCCGTCCCGTCGGGCGAGCTGTCGTCGATGATGAGAACCCCGTCCCGCGACGTGTCGAGCACGTCTCCGAGCGCCCGCACCATCGCCTCCAGATTCTCGCGCTCGTTGTACGTGGGAAGGCAGACGACGGCGCGAGGCTTGTGAGTCGATGTCGGCGATTTCGACGTTGTCATGAGTAAGGAGGGGGTTAGAGGGGGGAACACCGGTTTTCCCCCCCCCCCCCCCCCCCCCCCCCCCCCCCAGAGCAAAAACTGCCCCCAAA
>JBPCMD010000035.1:0-29313 GCA_051002595.1 Gaiellaceae bacterium | reverse complement strand
CACCGTCGCTGCTCCGGACGCTCCGCTGCTCGAGGCCGAGAGGACAACCCATCGACCGAGCGTCACCCCTTGACGTTTTGCTCCATGTCAGAACTCGAATCAGAATGACGCTTCGTCGCCGGGGCGGCCCGGGCGAGTGCGATGCAAGGACGCAGGGAGCCCCGATATGAGGCATATGGGGGCGACTGAGGACGCCGCAGCGCGCCGCACGGGTCGTTCCGGCGGCTCAAGGCTTCATTTTGATTCGAGTTCTTAGCGCGCCCGCGCGAAGCGGTGAACGGCCTCGAGCAGCTCCTTGCTCTTCGCACCAGCCTCTTCGGGATCTCCCGACGCGAGCGCGTCCGCGACGCAGTGGTTTACGTGGTCGTCGAGGATCCGGAAGGCAACGCTCTCGAGCGCCGTCGTCACCGCGGAGATCTGCGTCAGGATGTCGATGCAGTAGCGATCGCCCTCGACCATCCGCTCGATTCCGCGCACCTGGCCCTCGATCCGGTGCAGCCGGTGGACGAGCGCTTCCTTGTCCGCGACGTAGCCGCGGGTCTCGCTCACGCCGCCGCTCCCTCACGGGACGAGTGGAACCGCCTCAAACGCAGCGAGTTCGTGACGACGAACACGCTCGAGAACGCCATTGCCGCCGCCGCCACGATCGGGTTCAAGAGCCCGGCCATCGCCAGCGGGATCGCCGCGACGTTGTAGGCGAACGCCCAGAAGAGGTTCCCCTTGATCGTCCGCAGCGTTCGTCGCGCGAGTGAGATCGCGTCCGCGGCGGCGCGGAGGTCGCCCGAGACGAGCGTGATGTCCGAAGCCTCGATGGCGACGTCTGTGCCGGTGCCGATAGCGAGTCCGAGATCGGCCTGGGCCAGCGCGGGCGCGTCGTTGATGCCGTCACCGACCATCGCCACAACCTCGTTCGCCTCCTGGAGCCTGCGGATCTCGGCCACCTTCTCGTCGGGATAGACCTCGGCCAGCACACGGTCGATCCCGACTTCGCGTGCTATGCGCTCC
This sequence comes from Gaiellaceae bacterium, assembly GCA_051002595.1. Lineage (GTDB taxonomy): Bacteria > Actinomycetota > Thermoleophilia > Gaiellales > Gaiellaceae > GMQP-bins7. The sequence continues at coordinate 28,308 of JBPCMD010000035.1, read as the reverse complement.
GCGTTCTCTCGGCCGTCGCCGGTGAGGAGAACGGGAGTCAGGCCGAGCTGCCTCAGCTCCGCGATCGCCTCCACGCTCGTCGGCTTGACCGAGTCGCGGACGGTGAGCGTCGCCCTGGGCTCTCCGTCCCAGGACACCGTGATGGCCCCGTTGCTCCGCCCGACCTCGACCTGATGTCCTTCGACGACACCGGACACGCCGACGCCGGGAACGTTGCGAAAGTCGATAACCGGGGAGAGCTCCCCGATCTCGGCTCGCGCTGCGGCGGCCACGGCTTGCGCGATCGGGTGCTCGGACGCCGCTTCGACCGCGCCCGCGAGCGACAGCACCTCGGCGCGCGTGGCGCCGTTCAACGTCGTGACGCCGGTCAGCTGCACCCTTCCCTCGGTGACGGTCCCGGTCTTGTCGAGGACGACCGTCGTGATCCGCCGCGTGCGCTCGAGGGTCTCGGGGCCCTTGATGAGGATCCCGAGCTGAGCCCCACGACCGGTGCCGACCATGAGCGCAGTGGGAGTCGCGAGTCCGAGAGCGCACGGGCAGGCGATGATCAGCACCGCCACCGCGGCGGAGAACGCAGCCGTCGCATCGCCGGTGACCGCGATCCAGCCTGCCAGCGTCGCAAGCGCCAGCCCGAGCACGATCGGGACGAAAACGGCAGAGACGCGGTCGACGAGCCGCTGAATGGGCGCCTTGCCGGACTGCGCTTCTGCGACGAGACGCGCGATCTGCGCGAGCGCGGTCTCCTCGCCGACCTTCGTCGCGCGGACGACGAGCCGGCCGTAGGTGTTGATCGTGGCGCCAGCGAGATCGGATCCCGGCCCCACGTCGACCGGAACAGGCTCGCCCGTGAGCATCGACTGATCGACGGCAGAGTCGCCTTCGACGACCACGCCGTCGGTGGGAATCTTCTCGCCTGGGCGGACGACCATCAGCTCACCGGGAATCACGTCCTCGATGGCGACCGCCACCTCCTCGCCGTCACGCAGCACGTGAGCTTGCTTGGCGCCGAGATCGAGCAGCGCGCGGATCGCCGCGCCCGAGCGTCTCTTCGCGCGTGCCTCGAGGTACCGGCCGACGAGGATCAGCGTCGTGATCACCGCGGCGACCTCGAAGTAGGTGTGCCCGTCGTCGAGAAAGACGAGCGCGACCGCCGACCAGACCCACGCTGCCAGCGTCCCGATCGAGATGAGCGTGTCCATCGTCGCAGCGAGATGCCGCGCGCCCCGAGCTGCGGCGCGGTGGAAGCCGAGCCCTGCCCAGAGGACGACCGGCGTCGCCAGCGCGAACGCCAGCCACTCCCAGCCTCCGAACTGGAGTGGCGGGATCATCGCGAGCACGGTCAGCGGAACGGTCAGCCCGATCGCCACAGCGAGCCGCGTGCGGAGCTCTCGAGCGCGATCGACTGCGTGGCTCGCGTCCGCCGACCTACGAGCGTGGTAGCCCGCCGCCTCGACCGCTTGCACGAGGTCCGCTACCGCAACGCGGCCCGCGTCGTAGCGCACCGCGGCCTGCTCGGTCGCGTAGTTGACCGACGCCTCGACGCCCTCGAGCTTGTTGAGCTTGCGCTCGATGCGGGTCGCGCAGGCGGCGCACGTCATACCCTCGAGCGCGAGGTCGACCCGGGTCTCGGGTGTCTCGGCCGTGGTCACGCGATCTCGTAACCCGCTTCCGCTATCGCCGCCCGCAGCGCCACCTCATCGAGCTCGCGGCCCTGGATCGTGACGCGCTTGTCGTCGAGGTCGACGTCGATCTCGTCGACGCCCGCCACCTCGGAGACCTCCTCGCGAATCGACGCGGCGCAGTGCGCGCAGTGGATCGCAGGAACGCTGTAGGTGATGATCACGAATGCTCCTCTCACGTCTCGTCGGAGAGAAGAGTATACCCTATCGGGGTATCAGTGATCCGCCTTCTCGGCGAGGCGCCCCGAGCGGATCGTCTCGGCCATGGCCTTCGACTCCTCGCGATACCACGTCCCGTCCTCGAACTCGATCGCAGGCAGATAGTGCTGGCCGGTGTGCTCGATCACGTCCTTCCGCTTGCCGCGCGGGTACGTCGGCTCGATGACGTTCTCGTACTCGATCCCCTGCTCGTCGAGCGCCTGCTGCACCGTCCAGCACGCTCCGACCTTGAATCGGACGAACCTGCAGCGGTGAAACTTGACCGCGATCAGTGGTCACTCCGGGAAGTCCGGCGCCGTTGGGCCGAGCGAAAACCGAGCAGCGCTAGGACGCAGGGAGCCTCGATATCAGTAGATATCGGGGCGGGGTTTCGAAGCCTCCAGGAAGTGCGCAGCACTTTCTGGGGTAGGACTGAGGACGACGCGATGCGAAGCGTTTGCAGCCGGCCAAGCGGCGTCGGGTTTGCCGGAGCGACCACTACAGACCTTCGATCCGGCTGGCGCCCACGATGGCCTCGTCTCCATCGGCCAGACGGACGAGCGCCTTCCCCTTGCCGTCGTAGTCCGGCGACCAGACCACGAGAGTGGCATCCTCACCGTTCACCCGACACACGCGCCCGTCCTCTCCGTCGAGGCCGCGCCAGAAGCGAACGAAGGGATTCTCCTCCCATTCGCGGCCCAGGGTGGTCTCGTCCGTGTGCCCCGGAAGCACGCGAAGCTCGTGCGAAAGCGCCATTAGCGCGTCCATGACGGAGTGCCGAACCTCGTCGGCGGCGCCCCCGCCGACCGAGTCCTTGAAGAGCGTGTCCCCCGTGAAGCAGAGCTCGTTCCCGACGACGAACGAGACGCCGTCCTCGGAATGCCCCGGCGTCGCCACGACCTTGATCCGCAGGTCGCCCGTCTCGACCGCGCCCGTCGTCACCTCCAAGCCGTAGCGGTCGACGAGCTCGTCGTTGCCGGCGACATGATCGGCGTGATTGTGCGTGACCAGCAGGTGCGTCGGAGTGAAGCCCTCGCGCTCGACGACCGCGACCAGCGGCTCGAGCGGCGCTCCCGAGTCGACGAAGACCGCGGTTCCCTGATCGTCCGCGAGGAGGTAGGCATTCGAGAGCCACGACGGGTGCATGCTTCGCTCCACGAGCATCGGCACGACATGGTACGGGAGACCGCTGCCCGGACGTGAGAGAATCCGCGCGTCCCACTACTGCCGGCCGAGGGAGGTCAGATGAGCGGAGGTCAGATGAGCACCGTGGACACGATGTTCGACGAGCGCGAGGTCCTGCGCTCGGCCTCGGGCGCGTGGTGGGTGTTTCTCGTCACGGGGATCGCCTGGCTCGTGTTCTCGGTGATCGTCTTCCGCTTCGACATCACCAGCGTGAGGTCGATCGGGATCCTCTTCGGCGCCATGGCCATCGTTGCGGGCGCGAACGAGTTCCTCGCCCTCGTCGTCTCGACCATCGGCTGGAAGTTTGTGCACGGGATCATGGGCGCGGCATTCATCCTCATCGGCCTCTTCGCGTTCGTCGAGCCGGGGAGCGCGTTCGCAGCTCTGGCCTCGGTGATGGGCTTCTACTTCCTCTTCAAGGGCATTCTCGACATCTCCATCGCGATGACGACGAAAGGTGAGTTCGACCTCTGGTGGCTCCAGCTCCTCGCCGGCATTCTCGAGATCGCGCTCGCGTTCTGGGTGGCCGGGAACTTCGAGCAGAAGGCGACCCTCCTCCTCGTGTACGCCGGTCTCGCCGCGCTCTCGAAGGGAGTGACCGAGCTCTTCCTCGCCTTCAAGCTGCGGAGTCTGCGATCACCGCTCGAGACCGTCTGAGAGCTTCTCGAGCGATGATCGCCGGACTGGCGTTCCTTGCATCAGAGCTCTCCGACCGTTTTGGTTAGGATCGAAACTCGAATGCGTCGGAAAGCTTTCGTACTTGCCGCCCTCTTGCTCGTCCTGACCGCTGGCCTTGCCGCGGGTTGCGGTAGCGAGGAGGAGGCGACCCCGACACCCGACACGATCACGGGCACGGTCACGACGGACACGACGGAGACGGACACAACGAAGACGGACACGACCGAGACGGATACGACTGAGACGGACACGACCGAGACAACCGAGACGGACACGACCGAGACAACCGAGACAGAGACGACGGATACCGCGCCGGCCGGCGGCGGTGACCCGGCGGCGGGCAAGGAGGTCTTCCTCGGTATCGGCGGCTGTGGCTCCTGCCACACCTTCGCGGACGCAGGCACGAGCGGCTCGATCGGCCCCAACTTGGACGACGCGTCGCCGAGCCTCGACCTCGCCCTCGACCGGATCACGAACGGACAGGGGGCAATGCCCTCCTTCTCGGACCAGCTCACGGATCCGCAGATCGCCGATGTCGCGGCCTATGTCTCCGGCGCCTGAGCTTCGCCCGGCTATCGCCGCCTAGACTTTCCCGCGTGATCGACCTCAAGGCCGCTCGCTCGGACGCCGATCGCTGGCGCGTCGCGCTCGCGCGCAAGGGCGCGGCGGGAGCTTTCGACGCTCTGCTGGACGCCGACGAGCGCTGGCGAGCGCTGATTCCGCAAGTCGACGAGCTTCGCACCCGCACCAACCTCAAGGGCAAGCCGACCTCCGAGGAGCTCGAGCAGTTGAAGGGGGTCAAGGAAGACCTGAGGCGCCTCGAGGGCGAGCTGGCGCGCGCGGAATCCGAACGCGACCGTCTGGGGCTCCTCGTCCCCAACCCTCCACACGACTCGGTGCCCGAGGGCGCCAGCGAGGACGACGCCGTCGAGATCCGCAGGATCGGCGAGCCGCCGACGCTCAGCGACGCGAAGGAGCACACGGAGATCGGGCGCTTCGACATGGACCGCGCCGCGCGCATCGCCGGATCCCGCTTCGGCTACTGGATCGGCGACGCGGCCCTGCTCGCGCTCGCCATGTACCGCTTCGCCCTCGACCGCCTCGTCGCGAAGGGTTTCGTGCCCGTTCTACCGCCAGTCCTCGTCCGCGAGGAGGCGCTCGTCGGCACCGGCTGGCTCCCGTCCGACGACCCGAACGTGTATCAGGTCACGGGCGAAGACCTCTACCTCGCCGGCACAGCCGAGATCCCCGTGGGCGGCCTCCATCTCGGCGAGCTCTTGGAGGCGAGCGAGCTTCCCCTCCGCTACGTCGGCTTCTCGCCCTGCTTCCGCAGCGAGGCGGGTGCCGCCGGGAAGGACACGCGCGGGATGTTCCGCGTCCACCAGTTCAACAAGGTCGAGCAGTTCGCGTTCACGCGCCCCGAGGACTCGTGGGACGAGCACGAACGGCTCCTCGCGAACACCGAGGAGATCGTCGCCGAGCTCGGGGTTCCCTACCGGGTCGTCATCCTCCCCACCGGCGACATGTCGAAGGCGTCGGCGAAGACCTACGACGTCGAGACCTGGTTCCCGTCGCAAGATCGTTATCGCGAGACGGCGTCGATCTCGAACACGACCGACTTCCAGGCGCGGCGACTAGGCACGCGCTTCCGCGGCGAGCATGGCCCGGAGCACGTGCACACGCTGAACGGGACCGCGGTGGTCGACCGCATGGCGCTCGCCGTCCTCGAGAACTTCCAGGGCGGGGTGCCGGATGTGTTGCGGGAGTACGGCGCACCCGCGAACGTCAGGCGCTGATGCACTTGACGGTAGCCCATACCGCTAGGCTGGCCCCGATGCGCACGACGCAACGTAGAGGTGACATCGCGACCTCCGCGCGATCGCAGCCTTCACAGCGATGGGCTACGACGTTTCGATCCCGTTGACCGAGTCCGCGGCATACGACTTGGTCGTTGACGACGGGCAACAGCTGTATTTGATCAAGGCGTGTCTTGCGGAACGACGGTCGGTGACCCTTAGAGACCGCTGACAAGCTCGGAGCGGTGGCAGAGTCTGGCTGAATGCAGCTGCCTTGAAAGCAGCCGGTCCGTTCAATCGGACCCGGGGGTTCGAATCCCTCCCGCTCCGCCATAAGTGTCGGGTTCGAACCCTGTGGTCGTGAGACCACGGGGTTGGCGTCCTCGCGTAGGTTTCCTCGACTCGTGGGTCCGTCTCGGGCCCATCAGGCGGCTGACTCGTAAGCGCCCAACCACCCACCGGAGCTCAGAACGTTGTTCAACGCGGGGCGCTTCCGGGCAGGCGCAATCGTCCTTATTGCCATCGGCGATGGCAATAAGGACGCAGAGACGACTCCACGACCTGCACGCAGCGCTTTGGAAGCTCGGCGTGAGACTCGTGCTTCCCGACGGTCTGCATCCACGCTGGAAAGCGCTGCGCGCTGCGCGGATACCATCCGCGCGCTCATGGACTTCGATCTCACGCCCGAGCAGGAGTTGATCCGCGACACCGTGCGCTCGTTCGCACGGGAGCGGGTGCAACCCGTCGCAGCCGAGCTCGACCTCGAATCGCGCTTTCCGTACGAGCTCGTCTCGGAGCTCGCCGAGCTCGGGCTCATGGGTCTCCCCATCCCCGAGAAGTACGGAGGCGCCGGTGGGGACACGGTCTCCTACGCGATCGCCGTCGAGGAGTTGACGCGTGTCGACTCCTCCGTCGCGATCACGGTCGCAGCGCACACCTCGCTCGGGACGATGCCGATCCTGCTCTACGGAAGCGAGGAGCAGAAGCAGAGATGGCTCCCCGACCTCGCGGCGGGGAAGAAGCTCGCGGCGTTCGGGCTCACCGAGCCCGGCGCCGGCTCGGATGCGGGCAACACGCGAACCACCGCAGAGCTGCGAGACGGCGTCTGGGTGATCAACGGCTCCAAGCTCTACATCACGAACGCGGGAACCGACATCACCTGGGGAGTCACGATCACCGCTCGCACCGGCGAGAACGAGATCTCGAACATCGTGGTCGAGAACGGCACAGCCGGGTACACGATCTCCTCCCCGATGAAGAAGCTCGGCTGGCGCGCATCGGACACCCGGGAGCTCTCGTTCGACTGCGCCGTGCCGGAGGGGAACCTTCTCGGCGGGCGCGGCGCAGGCTTCAGGCAGTTCCTCGAGATCCTCGACGGCGGGCGGATCTCGGTCGCGGCGATGGGTGTCGGCCTCGCGCAGGGCGCGTACGACCTCGCTTTCGCATACGCGAGGGAGCGAGAGCAGTTCGGGAAGCCGATCGCCCGATTTCAGGCGATCCAGTTCAAGCTCGCCGACATGGCCACCGAGCTCGAGGCAGGTCGCGCGCTGGTGCTGAAGGCCGCCTGGCTCAAGGACCAGGGACGCGAGTTCGCGCGAGAGGCGGCGATGGCGAAGCTCTACACCGGAGAGCTCTCGAAACGCGTCGTCGACGCCGCGCTGCAGATCCACGGTGGCTTCGGCTACATGGAGGAGGCTGCGATCTCGCGTTTTTACCGCGACCAGAAGATCCTCGAGATCGGCGAGGGCACAAACGAGGTTCAGCGCATGGTCATCGCGCGCCTCCTCGGCCTGTAGAGCCGCGGCTCGCAACGCCAGGGGGCGGGCATCATGGAGACATGCGGCTCACCCTTTTCACTGTCATCTGCACAGGTTTTCTCGCAGCGGCGAGCCCAGCCGCCTCCCACATCGGCGTCACGCCGGGGCTTCTCGTCGTCGGCGACACGCAGATGCTCAGCCTGAGCGTCCACAACGACCTCGACCGGCCGATGACCGGACTGTCCGTGATGGCGCCAACAGGCGTCCGGATCCTTCGCGCCGGCGGCGAGTGGGAGGCCGTCATCGAAAATGGAGTCGCCATGTGGAGCGGCGAGGCTTTGGCAGCGAATACGGGCGCAGTGTTCGAGCTCGACCTCGCAGTCGCTTCGTCGACGCCCGTTGGGCCAATCCAGCTCCAGGCGGCACAGCTCTATCCCAAAGGGGGAAGCCTGCCGTGGCCGATCCCGGTGACCGTGATCCCAAGCACAAGGGGCGCCGAGGCGTCGTCCGATGCCCGCTACGTCGTCGCGCTTTCTCTCATCGGCATTCTCGTGTTCGGCAGCATCGGCATCGTCGTCTGGCTCAAGCGCCGACGGGGCGGATCACTTCAAGAGCAATAGCGGAAACCCCTGCTACGGTCGCAAACGCTGTGATCTTCACGCAGTTCGTCGACGTTGCTCTGGGGTGCGCCTCGTACCTCGTCGGTGACGAGAGCACGGGTCGAGCGGTCGTCGTCGACCCGGCGTACGCGATCGAGCTCTATCTCGAAGAAGCCGAGCGGCGCGATGTCCGACTCGTCCGCGTCCTCGAGACGCACACGCACGCCGATCACCTCTCCGGCCACGGGCGACTCGCGCTCGAGCACGATCTCCCGGTCAGCATCCATCCAGCCGCTGAGGCCGAGTACCCGCACGATCCGCTCGAAGAGGGCGACAAGTTCTCACTGGGTGACGTCGTGCTCAGGTGCATCCACACACCGGGGCACCGGCCCGAGCACTGCTGCCTCGCGGTCGTCGACGGCTCGCGTGCGCCCGAGCCGTGGCTTGTCCTGACCGGAGACTCACTCTTCGTCGGCGACGCCGCGCGCCCTGATCTGGCGGTGGACGCACGCTCGGGCGCGGAAAGCCTATTTCACTCTCTTCGGCGGCTGGTCGAGCTCGGAGACGGCGTCGAGGTCTATCCCGGGCACGTTGCCGGCTCGCTCTGCGGCAAGGCCATGAGCTCGAAGGCGTCCACGACGATCGGCTTCGAGCGTCGCTTCAACCATGTGTTTGCCAACGACGACGTCGCAGCTTTCGTCGCGGAATCCTCCGGCATCTCGGCCCCGAAGCCTCCGAACATGGAGCGGATCGTGGAGCTCAATCGGGGCGCGTTCCTCGGCGGTCGAGCCGATCCGCCCGAGCTGCCCTTGCCCCCCGCTGAGACACAGGTCGTGGACGTGCGACCGGTCGAGGCTTTCGCCGAAGGGCATCATCAGGGTGCGGTCAGCGTCCCCGTCTCCGGCACGCGCTTCTCGACGAAGGCGGCGTTCGTACTCGATGGCCAACAGCCGGCTGTCGTCGCGGCCGCGAACCACGAGGAGGCCACGCACGCGATCCGGTGCCTGCGCTCGGTGGGGATTCTGGATATCCCCGGATACGTTCTGGGTGGCGGCGCGATGACCATGGGGCTCGTGAGCGTCGAGAGCCTCGAAGGGGTTCTCCGAGAAGGCGCCGAGCTGATCGACGTGCGCGAGAAGGACGAGCGCGACTCGGGCTACATCGCCGGCAGCCGCAACATCCCCTACCGGCTGCTCGCGCTCGACGCGGTGGATCTCCCGACCGACACGCCGCTGGTGACGATCTGCGAATCGGGTCCACGCGCCGCGCTCGCCGCAAGCATCCTCGCGGCTCGCGGCTATGACGCCCGCGCCGTCACCCCCGGCGGGGTCGACACCTGGCGGGAGTCCGGCAAACCCACGGTCGAGTTCCGTCGCTGCGGTAGTTGAAATCGTCACGAGGGTCTGACCCCGGACATGTCGGTCTCGGACCTGGCGTCCGTGCCAATGGCGCCAAGAAAAAGGCGCCAAGAGCGCGCCGACTTATCCACACATGAACGCCCGCCTGCGCGACACGCCAGCGCGAGTCAGGCAGGTGGGCCGAGGCGCTCGACCGTGTAGCCGGCCCCGCGAAGGGTCGCGAGGATCTCCTCGCAGTGCGCCTCGTCGCGCGTGGACACGACGAGCTCGACCTCGGTTTGCAAAGCCGTTCTCGTGGTTCCCTCCCTGTGGTGGTCGACCGAGACGAGGTTGCCGCGCTCTTGCGCGACGAGGCCGAGCACGCTCCGCAGCTCGCCGGGACGGTCGGGAATCAGCATGCGAAGAGCCAGGTAGCGGCCAGAGCGCGTCAAGCCCAGCCGCACGACCGAGATGAGCGTCGTCGCGTCGATGTTCCCTCCGGAGAGGACGATCGCGAGCGGGTCCTCTCCCCCGGCCCGTCCGGCCAGGAGCGCGGCCAGACCGACCGCGCCGGCGCCTTCCACGAGCAGCTTCTTGCGCTCGAGGCAGAGAACGAGCGCGTCCGAGATCTCCTCGTCAGAGACCTCCACGACGTCGTCGAGCGTGCGGTCGAGGATCGAGCTGGCGAGCTCGCCCCGTGACTTCACCGAGATGCCGTCGGCGATCGTGAGTCCCGGTTGGCAGATGACTCCGACGATCCGCTGTCCCGACCGCCGCTCGCGGAGCGCGATCGAGATGCCCGCGGCGAGACCGCCGCCGCCGACCGGGATCAGAACGGTCGCGGCATCCGCGGCCTGCTCAGCGAGCTCGAGCCCGATCGTCCCCTGGCCGGCGATGACGCGCGCGTCCTCGAAGGCGTGCACGAGGGTGGCGCCGGCGCGCTCGACGTGCTCTTGCGCTGCGGCGACTGCCCCCTCGAATCCCTCGCCCGCGAGCTCGACCTGACCTCCGTAGGCGCGCGTCGCCTCGACTTTGGCCATCGGCGCGTCCTCGGGCATGAAGATCGTCGCGACGATTCCGGCCTCGCGCGCCGCCCATGCGACCGCCTGTCCGTGGTTGCCCGCGCTCGCGGCGACAACGCCCGCGCTTCGCTCTTCGGGAGAAAGCGTCGCGATTGTGTTGTAGGCGCCGCGAATCTTGAAGGAGCCGGTGCGCTGGAGGTTCTCCGCCTTCAGCAGAACCGTGCGCCCGGAGAGCCGCGAGAACGTCTCTGTCTGGTAGAGCGGCGTCTCTCGCGCCACTCCGGCGAGCCGCGCGCGAGCCGCCTCGATGTCGGCGATCCCTGGCGCGTCAGCCAATCTTGAACACCTTCTCCATGATCTCGCGAACCGCGCTCAGCGGGTCGAGCTCTCGGCTCTCCACGGCCTCGAGCACCCGCTGGAGCTCAGAATCGTCCCTGACCGCGGCCTCGAGGTGAGTCTTCGCGCGGCTCGAGGCGATGGCGAACACCTCGCGCGAGAGGTTCCTCCGCCGGCGCTCCTCGAGCTTTCCGTCGCTCTCGAGCGCCGCGCGATGCTCCTCCAACGCCTCCCAGACCTCCGGCACGTTCTCCCCTCGCAACGCTTCGGTGAGGACGATCCGCGGACGCCGCTCCGGCTCGGCGAGCCCGACGATCGAGCGCACCTCGTTCAGCATCGTCTTCGCGGCTGGGTGATCCATCTTGTTGACCGCGATCACATCCGGAATCTCCATGATTCCCGCCTTCAGCGCCTGCACCGAGTCTCCCGAGCCGGGCATGAGCACGAGCAGCACGGTGTCCGCGATCCCGGTCACCTCAACCTCGCTCTGCCCGGCGCCGACGGTCTCGACGAAGACTATGTCTTTGCCGGAAGCGTCCAGGAGCAGGACGGCCTGCAGCGTCGTCTCGGCGAGGCCGCCAAGGTGACCCCGCGTGCCCATCGAGCGGATGAAGACACCGGGATCGAGAAAGTGATCCACGAGGCGGATGCGATCCCCGAGCAGGGCTCCGCGCGAGAACGGGCTGGATGGATCGACCGACAGGACGCCGATGGTGCGATCGCGCCCGCGCAGGTGCTCGACGAGGGCGGCGATCAAGGAGGACTTGCCCACGCCAGGCGGCCCGGTGACTCCGACTACGGCGGACTTCCCCGTCTCCGGATAGAGCTCGCGAACGAGCGGATACGCGAGCGGGTCGCCGTTCTCCACCAGGGAGATCGCCCGCGCGAGCGCGCGGCGATTCCCTCCCCGCACGCCATCCGTCAGCTCATCGAGAGCCCATTCCTTTCGCGCCACGACGGGCAACCTTATGCGGTTGTCGTCACGTGGCCGAGCGTCGCGACGCTTCCCGCTCGCGCCGAAGCTCGATCTCCTCGAGCAGGACGGCGATGCGCTCGAGCCCGGCGTTCGCCGCCGCGTCGCGCGCCGGCGGGGGCGTCAAAGGCTCACGCCGGACGCTGTCCAACGAGACGAGCATGCCCGCCGCCGCCTGGCCGTACGCCTCGAGCACGTGATCCTCGTCCACGCTGTGCACCGGCAGCCAACGGGTGAGGAGGACTGCGAAGAGAGCGCCGATCGCGCAGATCGCGGCTGCCGCGATCATGACCCAGCGTGCTCCCATCCAGTCGGTCAGCAGACCCGCGACGCCCATCGCGAGCCCGATGATCAGGAAGTTCGTGCTCATGATCGTCGACAGGGCACGTCCTCGGAACCGGTCGGGGGCGCCGCGCTGCACGAGAATCTGGTTGCAGATGATCGCCGCGCCGTTACCCGCGGCGCCGCCGACGACAAAGGGCACGGCGACCCAGATCGCCGGAGTGAGCGCTGCCCCGCCCCAGCCGAACGCCATCAGCGCGATCGAGCCCGCGTAGTTGCGGCGCAATCCGACCTTGCCGAGCGCAGGCGCCGCCAGGAAACTTCCCAGCACCAGGCCCAATCCGGTAGCGCCGATGATCACGCCGAAGCCGACCTCGCCGGCTCCGAGCGTGTCCCGCACGAAGAAGACCTCGGCAACGTTGATCGCGGCGCTCCCGAACCCCACGATGCTCCACACGATGAGGACGGTACGGAGCGGAAGAGCGGTTACGACGAGACGGGCGCCGTCGGCGACGTCGCGCCAGTGGCCGCTCGTGATCGACTCTTCCGAGCGAAGCTGCGAATCGGCGATGCGGGCCACGAGCACCGCGGACACGAGGAACGTGACCGCGTTGACCGCGTACGGAACCGAGGGGCTCCACACCGACACCAGCACGCCGCCCAGAACCGGGCCGATCATCCACGCCCCGTTCTCGATCGTCTGCAGGAGGGAGTTGGCATTGGTGAGCTCCTCGTCGGGCACCAAATTAGGGAGGCCGGCTAGCGCTGCCGGTCGGAAGAATCCCGTCGCGATACCGGCCACCCCAGCCAGACCCACGATTCCGATCGGGCTGTCCACGAACGGGAGCGCCGCGAACACGGCGACCCGGCTGAGATCAGAAGCAATCATCAGGCGGCGACGCGATAGCCGATCGAACAGCGGCCCGAGCAGAAGGCCGACGAGCACGATCGGCAGGAAGTCGGCGATCAGGAGCGCGGCCACCCACAGACCCGAGTCGGTTCGAGCGTAGATGTCGAGCGTCAGCGCGATTGCGGCCAGGTAGGTGCCGATGCCGGACCCCGCGGTGGCGAGGAAGAGGAGCCCGAACGAGGGCGAACGACGCAGCAGGCCAAGACGGCTGGTGCTCTCCACGGCTTCCGGTGACGCTAGCACCTGCTCCGGCTTCTCTCTACGGCCATTTGGGGCACGTCCGACTCAGCAATGGCGGAAAGACTCGCCTCGCAGGCGGTCGCGCCTTTCTGGGCGCTGATGTCGTGGGGCGAGGCTTGCCTCGACCTCCATGCGCCACCGACGAACGAGGTCGAGGCAAGCCTCGCCCCTACAACGTCGGAGGATGTTTCAGGTCGAGCGTTCGGAGACGCGGCGCTAGCCGCGCATCGCCGTCGCCATGCGCTTGGCGACGATGCGCGCGAGACGCAGCTCTTCGGCCCTCTGCGGAGGGACGAGTGCTGATCCGACGATCACCGTCGCTTGGCTTCGAGAGCGCTGGAGAGCGACGATGTCGACGAAGACCGGCGCCGTGCCCTGCGCGGTCATCGCCGACAGCTCGACGCGATAGGCGACGGACCTTTCGGCGAAGAGCGGAAAGGCAACCTTGCGAAGCGAGATGAGGCTGACTCCCTGCTTGGCGAACTCTCGGCGCAGAACCTGAGTCGCGCACGTGGTCCCGGCCGTGCTCGTCGAACGTCGCCACGATACGGACGCATCGGCGACCGACTCGTAGATCCGCGCGGCCGAGCTGACAAACGTCACTCCGAGCGCCAGCTGCTGCCCTTCGGCGTCGCCGGTCAGGGTCAGATCCGACTCACTGACCGACGCCGAGCAATCAACATGCGGATCCGCGCCCGTGGAGAGCTGGGGCCGGAAGCCGGCGGGAAGGTCGGTTCGCTTCACCAGCATCGCCCGCGCGCGCGCGTTGTCGGCCTTGGTGAGCCGCTCTTGGGGATCCTGATGCGTGGCCAGGGCGCTGGCGGACGCGACAAGGAATGCGAACAGCAGGGCGCAGGCGAGCAGTCGGCGCAACGTTCTCATTCTAGAAGCCGCTGCTGTTCACCCGCGCGCGAAGCCGGTGTATTTTCCCGCGGATTCGTTGCGGACGCCTTCAGGGAGTTTGCGCGCTCGACGGGACGCGTGACGGCACTGGCGTTTCGCGAGCGCCTGCTAAGTGCTTCCCGGCGTGAATACGGTCGCGATTCGCCGGCGAGAACCGAGCAGGCCTAGGACGCAGGGAGGGCCAATATTCGAGAATATTGGCCCGACTGAGGACGACGGCGTGCGAAGTGTTCGCAGCCGCGCGAAGCGTGGGCGTATTTGCGGCGGGGAGCGCTAAGGCTCGTACGCCAGATTCGGCCGCAGCCAGCGCTCAGCCTCCGCGAGCTCGATGCCCTTGCGGCGCGCGTAGTCCTCCACCTGATCGCGCCCGATGCGCCCGACTGAGAAGTAGCGGGCCTGCGGGTGGCCGAAATAGAGGCCGCTCACGCTCGGCGGAGGAGTCATGGCGTACGACTCGGTGAGCCCGATACCGACCCGCTCCGCGTCGAGCAGCGCGAAGAGCGCGCGCTTCTCCGAATGGTCGGGGCAGGCTGGGTAGCCGTACGCGGGGCGGATTCCCCGAAAGCGCTCCCGGATCAGCGCCTCGCCAGCTAGCCGCTCGCTCGGCGCGTACCACTCGTGGCGCGCCTGCTCATGCAGCCACTCCGCGAACGCCTCGGCCAACCGGTCGGCGAGCGCGCGGATCATGATCGACCGATAGTCGTCCAGCTCGCCGGCAAAGCGGTCGGCCAGCTCCTCGGCGCCATGAATCGCGACCGCGAACGCGCCCACATGATCGGTGAGACCCGTATCCGCCGGCGCCACGAAGTCGGCGAGTGAGCGATTCGGTCGCGAGTCCTCATGTGACGACTGCTGCCGAAGCATCGGGAAGCGGCTGCCGCCGTTCAGGACGAGATCGTCCTCCTCTGCGTGTGCCCGCCAGAAGCCGTAGACCCCGCGGGCTTCGAGCGACCCGTCGCTGATGACGTCGTCGAGCAGCTGGCTCGCCGCCCCGAAAAGCTCTCGCGCGACCTCGCCCTTCTCGGGGTCGTCCAGGATCGCCGGGAAGCGGCCCTTGAGCTCCCAGGCGTGGAAGAAGAACGTCCAGTCGACGTACTCTCGCAGGACGGCGACGTCCCCAACGACGAGGCGGGATCCGAGCGCCGAGGGCGCCGCCAGGTCCTCCTCGTGCCAATCGATCGGCGTCCGGTTCACACGAGCCTGACCGATCGGGAGCAACGGCTTCCGGCTCTTGTCGGCGTGCAGAGCGCGGAGCCGCTCCTGATCGGCGCGGTTCTCCGAGTCGAGGCGCACACGTCGCTCGCCGTCGAGCAGGTCGCCGACAACACCGACGACACGCGAGGCGTCGAGCACGTGCAGCGTCGGGCGGCCGTACTCGGGCGCGATCCTGACCGCAGTGTGCTGCTTGGAGGTGGTCGCTCCCCCGATCAGGAGCGGAAGCTCGATCCCACGTCGCTCCATCTCCTTCGCGACGTGCACCATCTCGTCGAGCGACGGCGTGATCAGCCCCGAGAGGCCGACGATGTCGCAGTCCTCCTCGAGAGCGGTGTCGAGGATTCGGTCCGCGGCCACCATCACCCCGAGATCGATGACCTCGTAACCGTTGCAGCCGAGCACGACCCCGACGATGTTCTTGCCGATGTCGTGCACATCGCCCTTGACGGTCGCGAGCACGATTCGAGTCGCTCTGGTCGCGCTCGTCTTCTCTGCCTCCATGTACGGCTCGAGATAGGCGACCGCCCGCTTCATCGCGCGCGCGCTCTTGACCACCTGCGGCAAGAACATCTTCCCAACGCCGAAGAGATCGCCGACGATCTTCATTCCCTCCATCAGCGGCCCCTCGATGACGTCGAGCGGACGTCCCGCCGCCGCTCTGGCCTCCTCGGTGTCCTCCTCGATGAAGTCGACGACTCCGTGCACGAGCGCATGCGCGAGTCGCTCCTCCACCGACGCCTCGCGCCAGGAGAGATCGAGCTCCCGCTCGGTCGCCCCGCCGGTGACCGTCCGAGCTCGGTCGACGAGGCGCTCCGTCGCATCCGGGCGGCGGTCGAAGAGCACACTCTCCACGCGCTCGAGCAGATCGGCCTCGATGTTTTCGTACACGGCAAGCTGCCCCGCGTTGACGATGCCCATGCCGAGCCCGGCCCGGATCGCGTGGTAGAGAAACGCCGCGTGCATCGCCTCGCGAACGGCATCGTTCCCGCGGAACGCGAAGGAGAGGTTCGAGATGCCGCCCGACACGAGCGCGCCGGGACAGCGCTCTTGGAGCAGCGGAATGGCCTCGATGAACGAATTGGCGAAGCGTGCGTGCTCCTCGATCCCCGTAGCGACGGCGAGGACGTTCGGGTCGAGGACGATGTCCTCGGGCTGGAACCCGGCCTCGCCGATCATGAGGTCGAACGCACGGCCCAGGATCTCGATCTTCCGCTCGACGGTCTCGGCCTGGCCGCGCTCGTCGAAGGCCATGATCACGACCCCCGCGCCGTAGCGCCGAATCGTGCGCGCCTGCTCGAGGAAAGCCTCTTCTCCCTCCTTCAACGAGATCGAGTTGACGATCCCCTTGCCCTGGATGCACTTGAGCCCGGCCTCGAGGGCGGAGAAACGGGAGCTGTCGACCATGATCGGAAGCCGCGCGGCCTCCGGCTCGGTGGCGATCAGATTGAGGAACGTCGTCATCGCCTGCTCGGCGTCGAGCAAGTCGGCGTCCATGTTCACGTCGATCAGGTTCGCCCCGCCGCGCACCTGCTCGAGCGCGACGGCGACTCCGCCCTGGAAGTCGTCCGCCTCGACGAGCCGCCGAAACTTCGCCGAGCCCGTCACGTTCGTCCGCTCTCCCACCATGACGAAGCCGGTGTCGGGGCCGACGATGAACGGCTCGAGGCCGGAGAAGCGCGGCAACCGCGAGGGCTCGGGCACGCGCCGCGGCGGGAGCCCTTTGACCGCTCTCGCGATCTCGCGAGTGTGCTCGGGCGTCGTCCCGCAGCAGCCGCCGACGAGGTTGACGAGGCCGTCTTCGGCGAACGCGCGTAGGAAGCGGCTCGTATCCCCCGGCTCCTCGTCGTGCAGGCCGAGCGCGTTCGGCAGGCCCGCGTTCGGGTGGCACGAGACGTAGGTCGAAGCGACGTTGGCGAGTCCCTCGAGGAACGGCCGCATCTCGGTCGCGCCGAGCGAGCAGTTGACTCCGACGATCAAGGGCTCGGCGTGCTCGACCGAGATCCAGAACGCCTCCACGGTCTGCCCAGACAGGTTCCGGCCGCTCTTGTCCACGGCCGTGAACGAGAGCCAGAGCGGGAGCTCGGGCGCGACGCGGCGTGCCGCCATGATCGCGGCCTTGGCGTTGAGCGTGTCGAAGATCGTCTCGACCATGAGCACGTCGACGCCTCCGTCGCTCAGAGCTGCGACCTGCTCCTCGTACGTCTCGCGCACCTTGTCGAACGTGACCGCGCGGTAGGCGGCATCCTCGACGCGTGGCGAGAGCGAGAGCGAGACGTTCAGCGGGCCGAGAGAGCCGGCGACGAAGCGGGGCTGCTCTGGCGTTCGCCTCGTCCACTCGTCGGCGGCCTGCCGGGCGAGCCGCGCGCCCTCGATGCTCATCTCGGCCGCGCTGTCTTGCAGGTCGTAGTCCACCTGCCCGATCCTGGTCGCCGTGAAAGTGTTCGTCGTCGCGATGTCCGCGCCCGCCGCGAAGTAGGCGTGGTGGATCTCGGTGACGATCTCCGGGTGCGTGAGGTTCAGGAGGTCGGGGTCGCCCTGGACGTCCTTGTGGTGGTCTCGGAAGCGCTCACCTCGGTACTCCTCCTCCGAAAGCTGGCGACGATGGATGAGCACGCCCCAGGCGCCGTCGAGCACGAGGATGCGCTCGGCTAGAAGGTTTTCGATCTGTCCGCGAACGTCTTTCACAAAGTCGCCTCCGGGGCCTAAAGGGACCGGAGCCGCTCGCGGCTGTCGGGCTCTTTAGGCGTTTTTTATCCTGGTCGCCAAGCTGCCTCAAAGCTGTCCAGGTTCTCTCAGGCTACCGAAACGACGCCTGATCACAAGCCCAGCGATGTTGTAGCATACGACTATGCTCACGGTTCCCGAGGCTGCGAGGCGAGCCAACCGCAACCCGGAGACGATTCGCCGCTGGATCCGTGCCGGCAAGCTCCGATCACGGAAGATCGGAACGCAGCACATCATCGAGGAGCAGGATCTGGACGCGATCCTCGTCGACGACTACGAGATGCTTCCTCTCCCGGACGCCTGGAAGGTCGAGCCACACATCAACGTGGTGCGAATCATTCGTCAGGCGCACGAATCCCGCTGAGTGCTCGTTGTCGACGCAAGCGTCGCCTTCTCGGCGTCACGCGTCGAACAAGGCTTCAGTCTGCTCGCCGAGGATGAGCTGGTAGCTCCGGCCCTGATGTGGTCCGAAGCTCGCTCGGCGCTGCACCAGGTCGCCTGGCGCGGCGAGCTCTCGACAGCCGACGCGCTAGCCGCTTTCACACGTCTCGAGTCGGCTCCGGTCGTGATGACGTCGCCTGGTGAGCTCGGCGAGGAGTCTTGGCGCCTAGCGGACGAGCTTGGTTGGGCGAAGACGTATGACGCCGAATACCTCGCTCTCGCACGGATCCTCGGATGCCGGGTCGTGACGCTCGACCACCGCCTTCGACGCGGCGCCGACCGCCTCGGCTTGGTCGTCGCGCCGACCGAGCTATAGCTACTCCGAGAACTCGAGCATCTCGGCGTGCTCCATCGCTTCCTCCCGCAACCTGGGCTGGAGCATGAGCTCGACGATCACCTCAACGGAAGGGTCGTCGGTCGAGCGCATACGTGCCACGGCAGCTTCGACGTCGTACTCCGTCCGTCGGGGCTCGACGTCGGGGCCGAGCAGCGCCCAGTACGCGCCCATCCTTCCCTCGTACGGAAGGCCAACGCTGCCGGGATTCAACGCACTGAGCCCGGCGACTTCCTGGTCGTACTGACAGTGCGTGTGGCCGGTGACGAGGACGCGTGCGGCGATCTCTACCTGTGGCCGCGCGAATCCGCGTCTCCGTCAGCAGCTCCTCGTCGCTTCGCGGCGGGCGTGCGTGAAGTACGTGATACCGAGACCTCGTATGTCCACCGAGTGGAGTGCTCGAAGGATTCGACGAACGAGAGGTCGTCCTCTGTGTCGGGGCGAGCATCCACGCCTCGCGCACCGTGGGCGCCTCGAACCGTCCGTCCCTCAGGTCGAGAAGCGCTCGCTCGCCGTTCTCACGAACATATCGAGCAGGAGCGTCGAGCGAGCGGACGAGCTCGGGTGTCTCGCTCGGCTCCGAGCCCCAGGACAAGTCCCCGGTCCAGACGAGATCGACGTCCTCGACCGCCAGCTCTTCGACCGACGAGCGCGATGCAGTTCCCGTGCACGTCTCCGAGCGCCGCCACGCGACAGGCGGTGGTGGCCGTTGCCGAACCTAGTGACACTGTGTCACAAGGCGATCCGTCAGCCGGTCGATCGACCGCTCACCGACAGCTGGTTCTCGGCGTGGACGATCCGCTGCTCGAGCTGCCAGCGATCGGACTGCGACTCCCCCGCCTCGACCTTCTCGAGCTCGGCCTTCGCCGCCTCGAGCTGCTCGCGGGCGCGCGCGTCGTCGATCTCCCGCACGTCCACCGCGTCGTCGACGAGCGCCAGCGCCCGGTCGAGCTCCACCTTGAAGAAGCCGGGGCCGGTGGCGAACTGGAGGACCTCGTCCGGGCTCACGTGGATGCGCGTCGAGCCGGCCTTGAGCGTCGCGACGAGGGGCGCATGCCTCGCGAGCACCCCGATCTCACCGGCGGCGCCCGGAACGACGATCATCTGCGCCTCGCCTTCGAACGCCGGCCCGTCCGGTGTCACCAGGGAGACGTCGAACTTCGGGTGCGCCTCCATCAGCTCGTTGGCGCAAGCCCAGAATCCGCTAGCGCGAATTCTGGACGCGCGAGAATCCCTAAAGGCGTCCGCTTCGCGGCCGCAGTCTCGGTGGTGATCACACCAAGCCCCTCAGGCGGCCACGGCCTCGGTCTTGCCCGCCTTCTCGACCGCGTCCTCGATCGTCCCGACCATGTAGAAGGCCGACTCGCCGAGCTCGTCGTGCTCGCCGTCGATGATCGCGCGGAAGCCTCGAATCGTGTCCTCGAGCTTGACGTACTTCCCGGGGGTGCCCGTGAACTGCTCGGCGACGAAGTTCGGCTGCGAGAGAAAGCGCTCGATGCGCCGCGCGCGTCCGACCACGAGCTTGTCCTCGTCCGTGAGCTCGTCCATGCCCAGGATCGCGATGATGTCCTGTAGATCCTTGTAGCGCTGCAGGATCTGGAGCACATCCGTCGCCGTGGCGTAGTGCTCCTCGGAGACGATTCCGGGCTGGAGCGCGCGGGACGTCGAGTCGAGGGGGGACACCGCCGGGTAGATCCCCTTTTCGACGATCGACCGATCGAGGACCGCCGTCGAGTCGAGGTGCGCGAAGGTGGCGGCCGGAGCCGGGTCGGTGAGGTCGTCAGCGGGAACGTAGATCGCTTGCACGGAGGTGACCGAGCCGGTCGTCGTCGACGTGATCCGCTCCTGGAGCTGGCCCATCTCGGTCGCGAGCGTCGGCTGATAGCCGACGGCGCTCGGCATGCGGCCGAGGAGCGCGGAGACCTCGGAGCCGGCTTGTACAAAGCGGAAGATGTTGTCGATGAAGAGCAGAACGTCCTGTCCCTGGTCGCGGAAGTACTCGGCCATGGTCAGCCCCGAGAGCCCCACACGCAGGCGCGCGCCCGGCGGCTCGTTCATCTGGCCGTACACGAGCGCCACCTTGTCGATGACCTCGGACTCGGTCATCTCGATCAGGAGGTCGTTTCCCTCGCGCGTGCGCTCACCGACACCGGCGAAGACGGAGACGCCGCCGTGCTCCCGCGCAACGTTGTGGATGAGCTCCTGGATCAGGATGGTCTTGCCCGTGCCGGCGCCCCCGAACAACCCGACCTTTCCTCCACGGACGAACGGCGCGATCAGATCGATGACCTTGATGCCGGTCTCGAAGATCTCCATCTTCGGCGTGAGATCGCGGAACGCCGGCGGATCGCGGTGGATCGGCCAGCGCTCGGCGCCGTCAGGCAGGTCGCCCTTCTCGTCGATCGGCTCACCGATGACGTTCCACAGCCGCCCGAGCGTCGCGTCTCCCACCGGGACCGAGATTGGCGACTCCGTGTCGACGCAATCGCTCCCGCGAGCAAGACCGTCGGTGGAGTCCATGGCGACAGCGCGAACGCGATCGTCACCCAGGTGCTGCTGGACCTCCGCGATCAGCGTGCGGGACGAGCCGCTCGGCTCGGGCACCTCGATCGAGAGGGCGCTGTAGATCGAGGGAAGCTTGTCGGTGAAGACGGCGTCGATGACAACGCCTTTGATCTCGATGATCTGGCCAGTGTTCGCGGTCGATTTTCCGTTGTCGGACATGACTCTCCTCGAGCGAAGGGCAGGGCCCGCGCAGAGGGCGGACCGAGCTCGAAGTCTATCGAAGCGCCCCAGCCCGCTTAGCGTTGACGCAACGCGACTCTGGCTATTCTGGCCGCGCATGCGGAGCGGTCGGACATGGGTCGTCATCGGGGCCGTCGCCGTCGCGGCGATCGTCGCGATCGTTGTCGTCGGGCTCGTTCGCGGGGGCGATGAGAGCTCGACGACACAGGGCGAGTACGAGACTGCGGTCGTCAATACCCGTGACCGGGTCGATTTCGCGCTCGGACGGCTCTCGAAGGCGCAATCGCTCGAAGAGCTCCTCGAGCGGATGGACGAGGCGGCGGAGACGATCGACGACGCGGCAGGAGATCTCGACGACCTCGCCGCTCCCACCGACCTCGAGAGCCCGCACGAGCGCCTCGTCGACCAGCTCGGCCAGCTCTCCGCCGATGTGAAAGGAACCGCCGACCAGGCCCGGGTCCCGGGCTTCGAGGACATCCTGAACGGGGCTGCCGGTCTCAACTTCGAGAGCTGGGACAAGGTCAACGCGATCCTGGCCGAGCTCCGGAGGCAGGGAGTCGAGGTCGAGCCCCTTGCACGCCAGTCGGCGACCTAGGCCCCTAACCGAGCGTCCTCCAAAACGTCCTACTCGGTGATGAGGCGCATCTCGCCGATCGTCTTGGTCGCATGCGCTCTCGCAGGCATGTTCGGCCTCTCCGGAGCCCTCGCAGGTGGCTCGAGCCATGTGCCGACCCCCGACTTCCCGATCGGGGGCAACGGCGGCTCCTACCTACGCGAGTGCGCCAACCTGAAAGACCCGAAACGAAGCTCCTGCTACATCCGCGCGCTCTTGGCCGAAGTCGAGAAGTCGGGTGATCCTGCGAACGAGCTTCCGCGAATCGACCGGAGCGCGCGCTCGGGCGGGGGGTTCCTGACGGGCAACTGCCACATACTCATGCACGAGGTCGGTCGAACCTGGGCGCGCCGACACGGGGTCACGCTCGAGACCATGTTTCGCTACGTGCCCAAGTCGAACGATCCCGGCTGCTCGGCGGGATTCGGCATGGGCATGGTCATGCATCTCGGGACTCAGCTCGTGCTGGAGCCGCGCAAGGTGATTCCGAGCTGCCTGCAGCTGCCTACCCGCTTCCGGGAGTACACGTGCTTCCACGGCTCGGGACATGCGTTTATGCGCGGGTACCACAACCAGCTCACGAGCGCGATCATCGCCTGCAAGTCGCTGGGCGCGCGCTTCACGCCCGACTGCGCCCAAGGGGCGTTCCACGACTACTGGATCTCGCTCAGCGGAGGCGACGGCACCGAGCGGCCGAAGCAGGCGGATGCCAATCCGCGTTCGGTCTGCGGGAGCTATGCGTTCCCACGCCCGTGCTGGTACCGATTCTTCTGGGAACGCCGGCAATCCGAGTCGGTCGCCGACGAGGGAGACCTCAGGCTTCTCTGCCGCGGAGTCGCAGGCGCGCAACGCGCCGGCTGCATGGGGGGCGCGTCGCTACTGCTCGTCCGAGGCGGGGATCCGATCTACCACGCGCGCGTGTGCGGCCGCCTTTCGGGGAGCGACGCCCTGAACTGCCTGCGTGGGGTCAACGTGCCTGCCCTCGCAGGCAACCGCTACGAGCAGATCCGCCTCTTGCGCACCTGCGCCGGCCAGCCGAAGTCCACCCGCAACGGATGCTACTCCTGGTTCGGGCGCACGTTGAACGTCGTCACCAACGGCCGCTTCGAGCGGGAAGGCTGTGGGCAGCTCCGCATCTTCGAGGCGCGCGCGGCGTGCGTCGCCGGCGCGCGCAAGCTCGGCGAGCCGCTCGGCACGTTTTCGTAGGCCCCCCGGGTCTCCGTCACCTTCGGTGACTGTCACCGTGCGTTTCGTCTGCGCGACGCTGGTGGCCGGCAGAAGCGGGTGACAGTCACCTGCGGTGACAGTCACCATGCGTTTCATCCAAAGCGGCCGACTTCACACCCCGAAACGGTGAATCCCGCGTTGACATAAAGGGGTCTTGGTTGCGCGATCGGCATCCGCGCTAGCGGATGGCGATCTTGCGCCGAGCGTGGTTCGCGCGACCGGAATTCGCGCCAGCGGATTCCGGTCTTGCGCCAAGCTAAATAGCGGGGAACGGGCGCGGGCGATTGCTCGGGAGATCCGCGTCGATCTGGGCGAGCTCGCGCTGTGGCTGCCAGGAGGTCTCGAACAGATTCGTCGTCGTCGACAGCCTTGCGCCGACGGCCGGATCCTGGGAGCCGGGAACTCCGACCTGACTGAGAGCCCCGAGAATCGCGACGGCGAGTGCGGCGGCCGCGCTCAGCTGCGTCGCGGAGACCGAGACTCGCCGAGCCCGTCGGACGACGATCGGCAGCCGAGGAGACTCGAGTGGCGCCGCCCGAAGCTGGTCGGTGAACTCGCGGACCGACGCCTCGTACGCATGACACTCTGCGCAGCGCTCGAGGTGCGCGGCGACCATCCTCAGCTCGAGCTGGGACAGCTCGCCATCGAGACTAAGCGAGACCTGCTCGCGTATGCGCTGGCATACCATTGACGATCGAACCGGGTTCACACTCGGTTGGACGCTCGAGACGCCAGCGAGTTAGCTTGCGCCGTCAACCTGCGGTCGGCGGACCCGACTCGGTCGCCGCCAGCTCGCCTTTCGCGGCCGCGACCTCCGCCGCCTGCCGCGCCGCCTGGTGAATCGCAACCTGCGCGGCGAGATCGAGCGGATTCAGCACCTCTGCGAAATGACAGGCGACCGGCTGCCCGCCACCGCCCCGCGGGATCAGTGGAGGATCCTCGATTGCGCAGATGTCCTGCGCCTTCCAGCACCTGGTGCGGAACCTGCAGCCGGAAGGCGGGTTGGCGGGGCTGGGAACGTCACCCGTCAACACGATGCGTCCGCGCTTGCCGCGCATGTTCGGCGATTCGATGGGGACGGCCGAGAGGAGCGCCTGCGTGTAGGGGTGCATCGGCGTCTCGTAGATCTCCTTCCGCGTACCGACCTCGACGATCTTGCCGAGATACATGACCGCGACGCGGTCCGACACGTGGCGAACGATCGAAAGGTCATGGGCGATGAAGAGGTACGTCAACCCGAACTCGTTCTGGAGCTGGGCGAGCAGGTTCACGACCTGCGCCTGGATCGAGACGTCGAGCGCTGAGACCGGCTCATCGAGGATCATCAGCTTCGGGTTCAGAGCGAGCGCGCGAGCGACGCCGATCCGCTGGCGCTGGCCGCCCGAGAACTCGTGCGGGAAGCGGTTTGCGTGCTCGGGGCTCAGCCCGACCGTGCGCAAGAGCTCCTCCACCCGGCGCGCGCCCTCGCCGCGACGGTAGAGGCCATGGATTCGGAGTGGCTCTCCGACGATGTCGCGAACCGTCATTCTCGGGTTCAGGGAGGCGTAGGGATCCTGAAAGACGATCTGAATGTCCCTCCGCACGGGTCGCATGTCACGGCGCTTGAGACCGGTGATGTCGCGACCGTCGAAGATGATCCGGCCGGCAGTCGGCTCGACCAGCTTGATGATCGTGCGGCCCAACGTCGTCTTCCCGCATCCGGACTCGCCGACGATTCCGAGCGTCTCGCCGTTTCGAACGGACAGGTCGACACCGGAGACGGCCTGCACCTGCCCGACCGTGTGCTTGAGGATCCCGGCCTTGATCGGGAAGTGCTTGACGAGCCCTTCCACGCGAAGGAGCTCGTCCCCTCCGTTCGTCGATGCCGCGGCTGCAGGCTCCGTCATCGCGGTCTGCGACTCGCTCATAGGCCGCCCTTCGGCCTATGAGCGTGGAGGGGCGTGAGGAACCGGGAGGTTCCCCACGCTCTCGAGAAGAAGAGAGCACACGAGGGAAACATGGTTTCCCTCCCGAACGCGGGCCAAAGGCGAGCGTTGCTCACGATGGGTCCTCGACGAGGGCACCGACCACGTCCTTCGCGGCAAGCTCCTCGGCGAAGTGGCAGGCTGTCACATGGTCGCCGGCATCGCCGATCGGCCGGAGCTCGGGGATGTCGGTGCGGCAGACCGCGCGGCCCTGCGAATGGACACACCTGGGATGAAAGGCGCATCCAGGGGGCGGCGAGATCATGCTCGGAGGCTGGCCCGGGATCGGATCGAGCCACTCGAGATCGGCATCGAGGCGGGCGAGCGAGTTCATGAGCCCGACCGTGTAGGGGTGCCTCG
Organism: Gaiellaceae bacterium; assembly: GCA_051002595.1. GTDB lineage: Bacteria > Actinomycetota > Thermoleophilia > Gaiellales > Gaiellaceae > GMQP-bins7. The sequence goes on along the minus strand of JBPCMD010000035.1, from coordinate 2,790 downwards.
GGCTGTTGAAGATCTCGTAGACGTCGGCCAGCTCGACGACACGACCCGCGTACATGACGACGACGCGATCGGCGAGCTCGGCGATCAGCCCGAGATCGTGCGTGATGAGAATGGTCGCCGCGTGCGTCTCGTCCTGGGCGGCTTTCATCACCTCGACGATCTGCGCCTGAATCGTCACGTCGAGCGCCGTCGTCGGCTCGTCGGCGATGAGAATCCTCGGCTCGTTGGCGATCGCCATGGCGATCATGGCGCGCTGCCGCATACCGCCGGAGAACTCGTGCGGGTACTGCCTGACCCGACGTTCGGCGAACGGCACGCCAACCAGCTCTAGGAGCTCGATCGTCCGTCGGCGCGCAGCCTTCTCGCCCATGTCCGGGTTGTGCGTCTGGATCGCCTCCCGGATCTGGTTCCCGATCGAGAACACCGGGTTCAGCGACGTCATCGGGTCCTGGAAGATCATCGCGATCGCGCCGCCTCGGATCTCCCGGAGCTCTTTCTTCGGCATCTTCAGCAGGTCTCGCTCCCCATACCGCGCCTGGCCCTTGACAACGCGACCAGGAGGCTGCGGGATGAGCCCGAGCATCGTCATCACGGACACGCTCTTCCCCGAGCCGGACTCGCCCACGATGCCGAGCGTCTCCCCGGGGAAGAGGTCGTAGGTCACGTCGGTGACGGCGTGGACGATCCCGTCCTCCGTCTCGAACTCGACCGTCAGCTCGTCGATGGAGAGAACGGGATCAGGCACGGACTCTCTGCTGGGGGTCGAGCGCGTCGCGGAGGCCATCGCCGATGAAGTTGACGGCCAGGGCGATGGTCACGATGACGACGCCCGGGAAGGTCACGAGCCACCAGGAGGAGAAGCCCTCCTGCGCCCCCTCGCCGATCAGCTTCCCGAGAGCCGGGGTCGGAGGCTGGACACCGAAGCCGAGGAACGAGAGAGCCGCCTCGAGCAGGATCGCCGCCGCGATCAAGAGCGTCATCGTGACGACGATCGGCCCGACCGTGCTCGGGAGCATGTGCCGGAACATGATGCGCATGTCACCTGCCCCCGCTGCCCTCGCCGCCTCGACGAACTCCTTCTCCCGCAGCGAGAGGAAGGTGCCGCGGACGATGCGCGCGAGTCCCACCCAGATCAGCAGGGCGACGATGATGCCGACGCGAATCGGCTTGCCTTGTCCGAGAAAGGCCGAGAGGACGAGCAGCACCGCCAGGAACGGAACGACGAGGATCAGGTCGACGAGCCGCATGAGGATGTTGTCGATGACCCCTCCGTAGTAGCCGGCCACGGCGCCCACCAGCGTGCCGAGAAAGGTCGCCACCGAGGCGACGAGGAGCGCGACCCAGAGCGACGTCCGGAGCCCGTAGATGACCCGGCTCAGGTAATCGCGGCCGAGCTGGTCGGTTCCGAAGATATGCGAGCCGTCGAGCGTCGGCGCCGCCACGATGTGCTCGAAGTCGAACTCGTCGAAGCCATAGGGCGCGATCTGGTCTGCGAACACGGCGACTAGCGCCGCGAGCAGCAGCACGAACAGACTTATGACCGCCAGCTTGTGGCGGAAGAAGCGGATCCGCGCGTACGCCCACTGGCTCCGCGCCTTGAGCTCCAGCCCGGACTCGTGCGAGAGGTCGACGTTGCCGGCGATCGCTCCCCCCGTGGTGACAGCGGGGCTGAACGGGTCGGGAACGGGCTGTGCGGATCGCTCACTCAAGGCGAACGCGTGGGTCGAGCCAACCGTAGGCGAGGTCGGCGATGAGGTTGAAGACGACCACGAACACCGCGGTCACCATGAGGAACGCCATCACGGGATACGGATCGCCGGCGTTGAGCTTGCCGAGGAAATAGACGCCCATCCCGTCGAGCGCGAAGACCGACTCGGTGACGACTGCGCCGCTCAAGATCGCGCCGAAGTCGATCGCCAAGAGGGTGATGAGGGGAATGAGCGCGTTCCGGAATGCGTGCTTCATCGTCACCCGTCTCTCGTTGAGCCCTTTCGCCCGCGCGGTGCGAACATAGTCGGAGTTCACGACCTCGAGCATCGCCGCGCGCATGAAGCGCGAATAGCTGGCGAGGCCCGCCACCGCGAGGACAAGGATCGGCAGCGCCAGGTGCTGCGCGCGATCGAGCACGAAGTGGATTCCGGTCCCCGGGTCGACGGAGTTCAGGCTCGCGACATAGAAGATGCGCACGTCGAACCATAAGTAGATGTTCACGAAGAGCACCTGCAGCATCAGCGCGAGCCAGAAGACAGGCATGGCGAGACCGACGAAGCTGAACGTGGTCGCGGCGTAGTCGACGGCGCTGTACTGCCGTAAGGCGGAGTAGACGCCGATCCCGACGCCGAGCAGCACCGCCAGCAACTGAGCGGCGATGACCAGTTGGAGGGTGTGGCCCATGGCGCGCTTGAGATCGGGCCAGATCGGCAAGTCGGACACCGTCTCCGTGCCGAACTTGTTCGTGAACACATCCTTGACCCAGTAGCCGTAGCGCTCGTAGATGGGGTCGTTCAGGTGCTTGCGATTCGAGATGTTCTCGATCGTCTGCTCGGAGATGTTCGGCTGCATCCTGAGAAACCCGATCGGGCTCGTGACGAGGCTCATGCCCCAGAAGACGAGGATGCTCGCCGCGAAGAGGACGAGGATGCTGTACAGCAATCTGCGGATGACGTAGGTGAGCACGGTTTCTACGCTCCTGATCTTAGAACGAAGTCCCGGGGGGGGGGGGGGGGGGGGGGGGGAGGGGGGGGTGGTGGCAGGAGGAGAGAGGCCCTAGGTTGCTGGGGGTTTTGCTCG
>JBPCMD010000034.1:0-7684 GCA_051002595.1 Gaiellaceae bacterium | reverse complement strand
GGCGGCATCTACATCTTCTACGGCAGCGAGGTGCCGGACGCCGTCGTTGCCGAGCTGCGACGCTTCTACGACTCCCACGAGAGAGGAACCTTGTTGGCTCCCTACCCGAATCTCGCAGACGAGATCGCGCTGGGGGCTTGGGTCTCGGAGGATGGAGAGGAGAAGGCGTACCTGGCGACGTGTCCGGCCTTCGACGAGGGTGCGTTCTCCTCGTTTTTTAGCGGGTTCCAGTTTAAGGGCCCGGAGCGCTTCCCACCGGACTCGCTGCTTCCAGGCAACAACTAACGCTTCGGGCGCGAGCTTCGGACGTCAGGCGTTAGCTGACTGCAATTCGCTCGTAGTAGGCGCTGGCGATCTTGAGAGCCTGCTCCTCGGAGACGGAACCGGGCGGGCCATGCAGGTCCATCGTGTAGACGGATGACCCGTCGGTGAAGCCAATCCAGTACGCATCGAAGGGACGCTCGTCATCGTTTCCGACCGCCTCGATGTCCTCGGCGCTCGCGCTCGGGTGGACGCCGCGTGCATCCGGAATGTCATCCACGTCGAACTCGCCGATCTGCACGGCGCAGGTCTTGGGACATGGCTTCTTGCGGTCGGCTTCGAGCCAGTCGAGGGCGCTCGTCGCACCTTCTTCAGACTGAAGCTGAATGACCGAGGAAGAGATGTGGGGGGAGCTGGGACTATGCGTCTCTCCGAAGAAACGGGTATCGACAATCGCCGCCTCGAAGCCCGCGTCCATGAACACTGCGGTCATCTCCTCCGTGTCCGGATCGATGGCCAGCTCGCCCAGGACGCGGATGAACTCGTCGAAGTCGTCCGTCGTTTGACGTGTCTCGACAGGATCAGGCTTCGAGCCCTGTGCATCCTCCTCCGCGAGCACCCGCTGCGCGAGCGGGACAGGCTCGGCCGGCTCCCCATCATCTGCACCGCCGCACGCAGCGAGCGTGACGAGTGCCAGCACTGCGAGGAGTGGGAGGGCAAAGCGCATCGGGGCTCGATCCTATGGCCCACCGTCGTCATTCACAAGCGACCGCGTTCTCGCCCCGCTGCCGGCCTCCTACACTGCGTTCCGCCGGGGTGGCGGAATGGGTGAGACGCGCCTGCCTTAAAAGCAGGTGTCCCTTCGCGGGGCGTGTGGGTTCGACTCCCACCCCCGGCACTTGGAGGAGCGCTACCACTCCACAATCGAGCGCGCCTCGATCGCGCCGCCCATGCGGGCCGCCGGAAGATCGACAGCTAGACGACGAAGCCTAGAGCTCACCGCCGGTACACTCCGCGCGCCGTGGCGAGCCTGCCAGAAGCGCTTGCCCAAGCCCCCCTCGAGTGGGACACGCCCCTATACCGCATGGCGGTCGCGCAGTTCGACCAGGCTGTTCCGGTCGCGGACATTCCGGACGACATCGCGGAGCGGCTGCGCTATCCCGAGCGCTCGATCATCGTCACCATCCCCGTTCGCATGGACGAGGGGCATCGGGTGGTCTTCCCCGGGTATCGGGTCCAGCACTCGAGCATCCTCGGGCCTACCAAGGGCGGAATCCGCTACGACCTCGAGGTGTCGCTCGGCGAGTGCGCCGCGCTCGCAATGTGGATGACGTGGAAGTGCGCGCTGCTTCGTCTGCCCTACGGTGGGGCGAAGGGAGGAGTCCGGTGCGACGCGCGCTCGCTCTCGCTGCCCGAAGTCGAGCGGCTGACACGCCGCTTCACCTCCGATCTCCTGCCGGTGATCGGGCCGCAAGAGGACATCCCCGCGCCGGACATGGCCACGAATGAGCAGACGATGGCCTGGATGATGGACACGTATTCGGTGCAGCGCGGGTACGCGGTGCCCGAGATCGTGACGGGAAAGCCGATCTCGATCGGCGGCTCCGTGTTCCGGCACGAGGCGACGGGCGTGGGGGTGGTGATGGTGATCGTCCGGGCTTGCGGCAAGTTGGGCTGGCGGCTCGACGAGCAACGCTGCGTCGTGCAGGGGTTCGGCAACGTCGGCGGGATCGCGGCACACGAGCTCCATGCCCTCGGCGCCAATGTCGTCGCCGTATCGGACGTGTCGGGAGGCATCCACTCAGAGGCCGGGCTCGACATTCCCGCGCTCGAGGAGTACGCGCATCTCCATGGGTCGCTCGACGGCTGCACCGCCGGGCTTCGGGTCACGAACGAGGAGCTGCTCGAGCTCGACTGCGACATCCTGGTTCTCGCTGCACGCGAGGATCAGGTCACGGCGGAGAACGCCTCCCGCGTGCAGGCGCGCATGATCGCGGAGGGCGCGAACGGCCCCACGTCGCTCGAGGCCGACCAGATTCTCGGCGAGCGGAGGATTCCCGTCCTGCCGGACATCCTGACGAACGCGGGCGGCGTGACCGTCTCCTACTTCGAATGGGTGCAGGACCTGGGGCGTCTCTTCTGGACGCGTGACGACATCCGCGCGAAGCTCGCGGAAAAGCTCTCCGACGCGTTCGACCGCGTCTGGGATCTCGCGGAGGATCGCAACGTGTCTCTGCGAACGGCGGCCTTGGTATCGGGCATCCGGGAGGTCTCGAATGCCCTCGAGGCCAGGGGAATCTTTCCTTGAACACCGTGCGTGATGCGATGGTGTCCCATCCAGGCCAGCTCTCAGCGGACGCGTCCGCCCAGGTCGCGGGTGAGCTCCTCGGGCGGCCGGAGGTGCGTGCGATCTACGTGACCGACGACGAGCGCCTGGTCGGTGTCGTCACGCGAAAGACGCTCGTGCGCGAGGTTGTCGCAGCTGGCCGCGACCCGAGCGCGACGACGCTCGGTGAGATCGCCGAGCCACCCGATCACACCATCGGCCCCGACGTCCCGCTCGAGGATGCCTTCCGTTTCCTGGAGGAGCACGATGCCGAGCGGGTCCCCGTCGTGGACGAGCGCGAGAGTCTGATCGGCGTTCTCTCGCGCAGCGTGCTGCAACGGCGGCTGGCCGAGGACGAGGAGCCTCCGGGAGAAGAGGATGTCGAGCCGCCCGATCTTCCCCCAGCCGCATAATCGACTAGCAACAGGTGTATGCGCCCGGAGGCGCTGCGCCCTCTTCCGGCTCGGGGAGCTCGGCGGCCGCGAACGCCGCTCCGTGCAGGATGTCGCGCTCGCTCACCTCGATCTCACCGAGTCCGTACGCAGCGAGCACCTCGCGAAGGATGACCACGCCGGCGACGATGACCGCGGCCCGTCCTGGCTCGATTCCGGGAACCTCGAGCCGCTCTTCGAGTGTCATGCCAGCTAGGCGCTCGAGCTCACGCTCGACCGAGTCCCGGAAGATCCGATGCCCGTGGGTGCGCACAGGGTCGTATTCCTCGAGCCCGAGAGCGAGCGTGGCCAGAGTTGTCACCGTGCCGGCGACTCCGATCGCGCTTCGCGCCTCGTAGGGCGGCAGGAGCGAGCGAACGTACGCTCCCGCGCCGGCGAGCTCCGGTCGGGTGGGAGGATCCGATTTGAGGAAGCGCTCGGTCAGCCGCACGCAGCCGACGTCGAGGCTCGTGGAGGCCGCCGGCGCAGCGCCGCTCGAGGTCACGACGAGCTCGGTCGAACCGCCGCCGATGTCCACGATCAGCGTGTCCTCGACCGGCGGCCGACCGGCAGTGACTCCGCGAAGCATCATCGCCGCCTCGTCGGTGCCGTCGAGGAGACGGGTCGTGAAGCCGTAGCTCCACTCGATTTCGCCGAGGAACGCCTCGCCGTTCTCGGCGTCCCGCACCGCGCTCGTCGCGATCGCAAGCGTTCGAGTCGCGCCGTGGCGCTCGAGCTCTCGGCGATAGTCGGTGAGCGCGTTGCGCACACGCGTGATCGGAACTGGCAGGAGCCGCTTCCGCGTGTCGACCCCTTCACCGAGCCGCGTGATGGTCAGAAGGCGGACGACTTCGTCGAGCCTGTCGCCAGTGACGTCGGCACGAGCAGCCGCGTCGAGTTCGTCCCAAGGTCTACCGCCGCAACGCGGGTCATCTGAATCAGATCGGGAGGAAGACGCGGAGCCAACGCGTGCGAGCTTTCGCAGACTCGATCGCGCCTCGTAGCACCTGCATTTGCGCTCGGGAGGCGCGCAGCCGCTGGAGCGCGGTCTCGAGGTCGGCGCTTCGCCGCTCCGCCTGCGCGAGCAGGGTCTCGGTCCGCGCCGTTCGCACCTCGAGCGCGTCCAGCTCGGCGCCCATCGCCTTCCCCGTCCTCTTCAGCTGCCGCCACATCCGCACCCCTCGGACGCTGCAGAACGTGGCTGCGACGATCACCAGACCGAGCCCGATGAGGAAGGTGAGCAGGATCATCGTGAAAGCCTAGCCCCTCTTCTTCAAGAGACCGAAGAGGCCGCGGACGAGCTCGCGCTGGATCGTCCTCCCGGTAGAGGACTTGAGGAAATCTCCGATCGCGTCTGCGCCGCCGCCGGTCGCCTCTGCTGCTTTTTTCTGACGCTCGCTCGTAGTTGGCGCGCCAGGAGGCGGAGGCGCGGCCTGCTCGAGCCGCGCCGCGAGCAGCTCGCGCGCGCTCTGGTTGTCGAGCCGGGTCGCGTACTTCACATGGAGCGGCGAGCTCTTGGCGGCGCCGTCGACGTCGTCTGCAGGCCCCATGCGCGCGTGCGGCGGACGCATGCGCGTGTGGACGACCGGTGTGGGCACGCCCGACTCGGACAGGATCGTGACCGCGGCCTCGCCGGTTCCCATCTGCGTGAGCAGCTCTTCGAGGTCGTAGAAATCGGACTTGGGGAACGTCCGCACCGTTGCCCGCAGCGCCTTGGCGTCGTCGGGGGTGAACGCCCGCAGCGCGTGCTGGACGCGGTTGCCGAGCTGGCCCAGCACGTCGGCCGGAATGTCCTTCGGCGTCTGCGTGACGAAGAAGACTCCGACGCCCTTCGAGCGGATCAGTCGCACGGTCTGTGTGACCGACTCGACGAACGCCTTGCTCGCGCCGTCGAACAGGAGGTGCGCCTCGTCCAGAAAGAACACGATGCGTGGCTTGTCGCGGTCGCCGACCTCCGGGAGCTGCTCGAAGAGCTCGGCGACGATCCACATGAGCACGGTCGACCACAGCTTCGGTCGGTCCTGCACGGCCGGAAGCTCCAGGCACGAGATGACACCCCGCCCGTCCGGCGCGGTGCGCAGGAGATCGGCGATGTCGAGCTGAGGCTCGCCGAAGAAGTCGTTCCCACCGCCCTCCTCGAGGCCGACGAGTGAGCGCAAGAGGACGCCCACGGTCGCCGGCGAGAGCCCGCCGATGCCCCGGAGCTCCACCTTGCCTGCGTCGGAGTCGAGAAACGTGAGCAACGCGCGCAGGTCCGAGAGATCGAGCAGCGGGAGGCCCTTCGCGTCGGCGTAGTGGAAGACGAGCGAAAGGCTCTGCTCCTGCGTCTGGTTCGAGCCCAGGACTTTGGCGAGCAGGAGCGGCCCGAAGTCGGACACCGTCGCCCGCACGGGGACACCGGGCCCAATCCCGCCCAGCGAAAGGTACTCGACCGGATAGCCGGCGGGCACCCACTCGATCCCGAGCTCCCTCGCGCGCTTCTTGGCGGGTCCGTCGTCCGATCCAGGGAGCGCGATGCCCGAGACGTCGCCCTTCACGTCGGCCGCGAATACGGCGACGCCGGCAACGGAGAGCTGCTCGGCGATGACTTGCAACGTCCTCGTCTTGCCGGTTCCGGTCGCGCCCGCGATCAACCCGTGTCGGTTCAGCATCCGTAGCGGCACGCGCACTCGAGCGGCAGACGCCACCTCCCCCTCGTGAACTCCCAGGCCGAGCTCGATCGCGGCGCCGCCGGTCGCGTATGCCTCTCCGATCGAGGTGCCGAAATCCGTCGCGCTCGCCGATCTGGACGCCACGGCGCGATCGTATCCGACGTCCGCCGGCCTTCTTGCAGCACGTTTCCTGGATCCTCGCGTATGAGGTTTTGTATCCAATCGGAGCGGGTAGCGCCCCAACATTGGCCGTTGACGCACTCTATTGCACATTTGGGATCCGAGACGTACGATCTGAGAGGTAATCCGGCGAGGGAGGAGCGGGAGATGAGCGGCATGGGGACGAACGGGCAAGGCCGTTGGACCGGGATCGAGCGGCCGTATACGCGTGAGGACGTCGAACGACTGCAGGGGCGCTTCCGCGTCGAGCACACGATCGCGCGTCTAGGCGCAGAGCGCCTCTGGCAGCTCATGGCGTCCGAGCCCTACGTCGCCGCGCTTGGAGCGCTCACCGGCGCGCAGGCCGTGCAGATGGTCAAGGCGGGCCTGAAGGCGATCTACCTCTCCGGTTGGCAGGTTGCCGCCGACGGGAACCTCTCCGCGCACACGTACCCGGATCAGAGCCTGTATCCCGTCAACAGCGCGCCCGCGCTCGTCAAGCGCATCTCGAACGCGCTTCTGCGTGCGGACCAGATCGATGCGGCCGAGGGTAAGAACGGGACGTACTGGCTCGCGCCGGTGCTCGCAGACGCCGAGGCCGGCTTCGGGGGCCCGTTGAACGCGTTCGAGCTGATGAAGTCGTTCATCGAGGCCGGCGCCGCAGGGGTGCACTTCGAAGATCAGCTCTCCTCGGAGAAGAAGTGCGGCCATCTGGGCGGGAAGGTGCTGATCCCGACGAGCCAGTTCATCCGGACACTCGTCTCCGCGCGGCTCGCCGCCGACGTCATGGGCGTGCCGACGGTCCTCGTCGCCCGCACCGACGCCCTCTCCGCGACGCTGCTCACGAGCGACGTCGACGAGCGCGATCGCGAGTTCTTGACCGGAGAGCGCACCCCTGAGGGCTTCTTCCGCATCGAGCCCGGCATCGAGGCGCCGATCGCGCGGGCGCTTGCCTATGCGCCGTACGCCGATGTGCTCTGGTGCGAGACGTCGACGCCCGATCTCGAGGAGGCAGCCGCGTTCGCCGAGGCAGTGCACGCGCAGTACCCGGGCAAGCTCCTCGCGTACAACTGCTCGCCGTCGTTCAACTGGAAGAAGCACCTGGACGACGAGACGATCGCCTCCTTCCAGCAGGAGCTCGCGGGCATGGGGTACCGGTTCCAGTTTGTGACGCTGGCCGGCTTCCACGCCGTCTGCTCGTCGATGTTCGACCTCGCACGCGGCTACGCCGACGAGGGCATGAGCGCCTATGTCCGGCTCCAGGAGCGGGAGTTCGCAGCCGAGGAGCACGGTTACACCGCGACCAGGCACCAGCGCGAGGTCGGCGCCGGCTACTTCGACTCCGTCCTCGAGGCGATTACCGGCGGCCAGAGCTCGACGCTCGCCCTGAAGGGCTCGACTGAGGAGGCCCAGTTCGAGTCTAAGCTCACCGCGTGAGCACTCCGGCGGTAAGCCAGGGCGTTACTCTCCACGGCCCGGACGAGGCGGGGGTGCTGACGCCCGAGGCGCTCGATCTCGTCGAGACGCTCGAGCGCGAGTTCGGCGGCAGGCGGCTCGAGCTGCTTCAAGCCCGAGCGGAGCGCCAGAAGCGGGTCTCCGCGGGCGAGCTGCCTGACTTCCTCGAGGAGACCCGCTCAGTCCGCGAGGGGGACTGGCAGATCGCGCCTGTGCCGGCCGATTTGGAGGACCGGCGGGTCGAGATCACCGGGCCCGCGGGCGACCGGAAGATGGTGATCAACGCGCTCAATTCCGGTGCGAAGATCTACATGGCCGACTTCGAGGACGCGAACTCCCCGACCTGGGAGAACGTTCTCGGCGGTCAGCTCAACCTCACCGACGCGATCGAGCGGACGATC
>JBPCMD010000033.1:0-27989 GCA_051002595.1 Gaiellaceae bacterium | reverse complement strand
GCGAACACTTCGCATGCCGTCGTCCTCAGTCGGGCCAATATTCTCGAATATTGGCCCTCCCTGCGTCCTAGGCCTGCTCGGTTCTCGCCGGCGAATCGCGACCGTATTTACGGCGGGAAGCACTAAGGTTTCGCCCACCGACCCCCTTCCCTCCGGTCTTGGTATCGAGTAACGATGCGTCAGGCCTACGGGCGAGTGAATCGCCCTTCGGCCGTCGACGTGACGCCGACCACTCCCGCTCGTGAGCTGAAGAGCCGGGGACGCCGAGCGAGGAGTCGCCCGTTACCCTGCGCCGGTGGCGAAGATCGAGCCGGTGCTCTACGGGGATCGGAAGGTCTACACTGTCTCCGCGTTCAACCGCGGGGTCGCTCGCTTCCTCGGCCGTCTGCCCACGCTCTGGGTCGAGGGTGAGATCCAGGAGCTTCGCCGCAACTCCGCGTGGGCGAACGTCTTTCTCACGCTGAAGGACCCGAAGACCGGGGCGACGTTGAAGGTCACGATCGCCCGTACGACGTTCGACCGCTTGCAGCTCGGGCTCGTGGAGGGCGAGACCGTGCATGCCTCGGGGCGCGCGGAGCTCTACGAGCTCAAGGGTGAGCTCGGCCTGCGGGCGAGCACGCTCGAGCGGATGGGGGTCGGTGGTCACCTGCTGGCGCTCGAGCGCCTCAAGCGCGAGCTCGCCGCCGAAGGGCTGTTCGCGTCCGAGCGCAAGCGTCGCCTGCCGCTCGTGCCGCGTGCGGTGGGCATCCTCACCGGCGCGGACGCGGCCGCGCGCGGCGATTTCGTGACGACGATCGGCAGGCGCTTTCCCGCGACGAAAGCAGTCGTCTGCGAGACCCGTGTTCAGGGCCGAGGCGCGCCACAGGCGATCGTCGCTGGCCTGCGGGCGCTCGCCGCTCATCCGGAGGTCGACGTCGTGGTTCTCACGCGCGGCGGCGGTAGCTTGGAAGATCTGCTCCCGTTCAGCGCTGAGTCGGTCGTTCGCGCGGTCGCGACCTGCCCCGTGCCCGTCGTCTCCGCCGTCGGACACGAGCAGGACACGCCCTTGTGCGACCTCGCGGCTGACGCGCGCGCGGCGACTCCCACCGCCGCGGCGGCACTCGTCGTTCCCGACGAGCAGGAGCTCCGCGCGAGTCTCGAGACGTGCAGACAACGGCTCGGCGTCTCGATTCGCGCTCTCCTCGCGCGTGACGCAGCGGGTCTCGAGCGGCAAGGAGAGCGGCTCCGCGCCGCGCCGCGCTTGCTCTTCGAGCGACGCCGCTTCGCGCTCGACCATTCCGGCGCCCGCCTGCAAGCGCTTTCGCCGCTCGCGACCCTCGCCCGCGGCTACGCGATCGTCCGCGCCGGCGGCGAGGCGGTGCGCGCAGCCGACGGGGTGAGCGCCGGCGACCGGCTCGAGATCGAGCTCGCGGCAGGCGCGCTCGCCGCGCGCGTCGAGGAGGTGCGGGCGTGAGTGAGGAGCGCACGTTCGAGGACCTCCAGAAGGAGCTGCAAGAGGTGCTGCAGCGGCTCGAGCGCGGCGATGTCGCCGTCGACGACGCGATCGCGCTCTTCCGGCGCGGCGAGGAGCTCTACCGCGCGTGCGTCGAACGGCTCCGCGCCGCCGAGCTCAGGATCGAGGAGCTGACGGCTCCTCCAGCGTGACAGCAGACCCCTGCTTCGTGTATGAATCGCCCCATGGCGAAGCCCACACCTGACCTGCTCCGCAAGGTTCCGCTCTTCGCCGGGCTCGACGACAAGGAGCTGACGAGCCTGGCCGACGAGTTCAACGAACGCAGATTCTCGGCCGGAGACCGCATTGCCCTGGAGGGAGAAGGCGGCCTCATGTTCTTCGTCGTCGACAGCGGCGAGGCGACCGTCGAGGTGCACGGCAAGGAGGTCGGCAAATTGGAGCCGGGCTCCGCGTTCGGGGAGATCGCGCTGATCGACCGCCGCCCGCGCACCGCCACGGTCACGGCCCAGTCGGACCTGCGCGCCTATGGCCTACCCGTATTCGTGTTCCGCCCCTTCGTGGAAGCGCGTCCGCAAGTCGCGTGGAAGCTGCTCGATGCGATGGCGGACCGGCTCGCGCTCGCCGAGTCGCGCTAGGACCTCTACTCGACCAACGACCGGCCGAGTTTCACGAGATCACGTTCCGCGCGGCCCGGATCGCCGGACAAGGCGATCGTCTCGGCACCCTCGACTTTCGCACGCACGCGACCTCCGAAGACAATGCAACGAACGCCTGCCGCCGCTGCGCGCGAGGCGATCTCGCCGGGCGCCTTTCCCTCGGCGGTTGTCGCGTCGACCTGACCCTCGCCGGTGACGACGAGGCCGCACTCCGCGAGCAGCCGGTCGAATCCGATCAGGTCGAGCACGGTCGCCGCTCCGGGCACTAGCTCGGCGCCGAGTGCCGCGAGCGCGGCGCCGAGGCCGCCGGCCGCCCCGGCGCCGGGCAGCTCCGCGTAGGGCTGGAGCACCTCCAAGGCAGACAGCCGGCTGGCGAGGATGTCGACGTCGGCGGCCGAGGCGCCTTTCTGCGGCGCGAACAGGCGTGCAGCGTCGCCGAGCCTTGTCTGCACGTCGCAGAGCACGATCGTCGGGACGGGCAGCGCCGCAAGGACCTCGCGAACCCCTGCTCCGCCGTCCACCGTCGCGCTGCCTCCGAGCGCGAGCACGAGCGAATCGGGTGAGCCCTCGAGCGCGGCCACAATGAGCTCTCCGAAGCCGCGGCTCGAGGCGCGCAGCGGATCGCGCTCGGCGCGCGCAAGGAGCGGCAGTCCGATCGCGGCTGCTGCCTCGACGATCGCGCGCCCATCCTGCGAGACGAGCCAGGTCGCTTCGACCGGCCTGCCGAGAGGATCGGAGACGCGCGCGCGCTGCCACTCGCCTCCGAACGCGGCCTCGAGCGCTTCGGCGGTTCCTTCGCCCCCGTCCGCCACCGGGAGCACGACCGCTTCCGCGCCCCCTTCCTCGACCCCTCGCGCGAGAGCGACCGCTGCCTTCCGCGCCGAGAGAACGCCTTTGAGGCTAGCGGGACAAAGGAGCACCCTCACGGGTCGCCTCAGGCTCGAGATCGTCCACCAGCTCTCCGACTTGCTCGACCGCGTTCTCGGATGACTCGCCCTCCTCGTCTCGCATCCGCCGGAGCATCGCGACCGAGATCCCCTCCCGCGCGAGAGCCAAGAGCCCGAGCGCGATGCCGCAGGCGATCTCGATCGCCTGCAGCGCGAGGCCGAAGGCGAATCCGGTCGCATAGGCGACGCCGTAGTTGCGGAGCGGCAGAGCCACCGCCGCCTGGACGAGCCCGAAGTTTCCCGGCCAGAGCGGGATGATCGTCGCAACGTTCATCAGCACCAGAACGAGACCTGCCGCCGGCAAGGGGGCGTCGATGCCAAACGCCTGCATGGTCACCCATACCGCCATGAGCTGGAGCACCCAGCCGAGGCATTGGAGGAGAATCGCGCCCGCGAGAGGCGCGGGCGACTTGAGCACCGAGAGCCCCTGGCGCGCCATTCCCAGCAAGTGGCGAATCGTCCCGACGGCTTGGAGGTCATGCGCCATCGAGCGCTGCTGCCGCCGCGCGCTCATCCAGGCGACCGTGAAGAGCGTGAAGCCGACCGCGACGACGATCAGTAGCGCGGTGACCGCCCAGTGCGGCACCTCGGCCGTCAGGAGCACCCAGACGACGAGCAACGTCGCGGGAACGAGATCGAAAAGCCGGTGTGCGACGACCGTCCCGACCAGGGTCGCCGTCGTCCCGGAGGGCGCATCCGGGAGGTGCCGGCGCAAGGTGGCCACGCGCGCAAGCTCGCCGAGCCTTCCGGGGACGACAGCATTGGCAAGTAGGCCGACCCCGAACGACGAGTACACGTGGATCAGCCGTGGCTGATGCTGCGGCGGGAGAGCCTGCGAGATGGTCAAGGACCACGACAGCGCTCGGAACATCGTCGAGGCGACGTTGAGCACGAACGCGAGCACGATCCAGCTCCAGATGACGAAGCGAAACGCGCCCCATACGTCGCTCCAATCGGGGCCGCGCCACCAGAGGAGAACGAAGGCGAGGACCAGCGCGAGCGAGAGCACGGCGGCCTGCAGCCAGCCGCTCCGCCAGGCTCGAAGCGTGATCGTCATGCCGCCCGCGCCTCGTCCAGGCCGATTCCCGTGACCCGGCTGTAGATCTCCTCGAGCCGGTGGGCGAGCACCGGCCACGAGTACTTGGCGACCGCGAGCTCCCGTGCCGCCTCACCCATCGCCTGCCGGCGCGGCTCGTCGGCGACGAGACTGCAGATCGCGTTCGCGAGCGCACTCGGATCGCCCGGTTGGATCGTCACCGATGTGGCGGGGTCGACGACCTCCCGATAGCCGGGAATGTCCGAGGCGACGGCAGGCAGCGAGCAGGCGAACGCGCGCGTGAGCACCATGCCGAAGCTTTCCTGGCCGAGCGACGGGGCGACGAGCGCCTTCGCGCCGAGCAGGGTTCCCGTGAGCTCGTCCTGGCTCAAGAAACCGACGATGTCGATGCCGTCGTCCCGCACGCCGAGTCGAGTGAGCAGGAGTCGAACCGCCAACGGATCGGCGCCGGCAACCGTCAGGCGCAGCCCGCTTCGCCGGTGGATCTCGGGCCAAGCCCGAAGCAGCACCTGCAGCCCCTTCCTCGGCTCCTGCCGCCCCGCGAAGACGACGCGGTGCTCACGCGCTCCCGCCGGGGCCGACTCGGGCACGAGGACGCCGTTCGGAAGCACGTCGTAGTCGCCGGGGAACCAGCGATTCTGCGACACGCGCGCCCGTTCCGAGACGGCGATCCGATAGTCGATGCGATCCATCAGGAAGCCCCACACCGGCTTTCCCAAGCGCAGCCAGCCAAGCTCTCCGGAGGCATGGAAGGTCGCGACGAGCGGTGACCTCGCCATGACGAGGACTGCTGTGCAGATCGCGGGTGTCATCGGCTCGTGCAGGTGGAGGACGTCGAAGCGCTCTTGGGTAAGCGTGTTATGGATCCGGGCGTAGCTCCTCGGCGAGAGCACGATGTTGGGGAGAGAGCCGTTCGCCGGCACGATGACCGAGCGTCCGACCGGGATCACGTTTGAGGGGGGATTCCCGTGCCGCCCGACCCGCGGGTGCAGGACGCGCGTGAACTGCCCTGGCGGGTCGTTTCCCATGATCAGCCGGACCTCGTGGCCCAGCTCCTCGAGCGCCGCCGCCTGGAGCTCCGCGTGCTCGATGACAGCGCCCCAGAATGACCACGAGAACGGGACGACGATCCCGATCTTCACGGCTCGCAGCCTAGATGATCGCTGCCGCGACGCCGACGCCGGGGCATGGCTTCAGCCATACCCCGTTACACGCCCCGGCGATAGGCTTCGATGGGATGCGTTTGGACGGCGTCCACCACGTCACCTGCATCACGGCCGACGCGCCGCGCAACGTCGACTTCTACACCCGCGTCCTCGGCCTGCGGATGGTCAAGAAGACGGTCAACCAGGACGACCCGACCGTGTACCACCTCTTCTATGCCGACGAGGAGGGAAGCCCGGGCTCGGACATCACGTTCTTCGAGTATCCCGGTGCCCGCCGTGGTCGGGCTGGCGCAGGGATGGTGCACACAGTGCGCTGGCGTGTCGGGTCGGAAGGAGCGCTGGACTTCTGGGAGGAGCGCCTGGCGGGCGAGGCCGGCCGCGTCTCCCGTGAGAGCGGCGCACTGACGTTCGAGGATCCCGAGGGGCTGCGGTACGAGCTGGCGGTGGTCGACACAGCTGACGCCCAGCTCGTCGCCAAGCATCCGGAGGTCCCTGGAGAGCTGGCGCTGCAGGGCTTCGACGGCGTCCGCGCCTTCGCGTCAGAGCCGGAAGCAAGCCGTGGTCTGCTCGAAGACGCGCTCGCCTTCACCCCGGTGACGGTCCCCAAAAGGGGACCTGCTTTCGTCTGGGACGCCCGCGGCCCAACTCGCGGCGGGCTCTACTCCTATGACGACCCGCCCTCCGAGCGAGGCGTCGGCGGAGCAGGGACGGTGCACCACGTCGCGTGGGCCTCGACGATGGAGGATCACGAGAAGTGGCGCGAGCGCGCTCTCGCTGGAGGTGCCAGCCCGACGCCGGTGATCGACCGCTTCTGGTTCCGCTCGATCTACTTCCGCGAGCCGAGCGGCGTGCTCTTCGAGATCGCGACCCTCGGCCCCGGCTTCGCCGTCGACGAGGATGCGGAGCATCTCGGGGAGAGCCTCGTCCTTCCACCTGCGTTCGAGCACATGCGCGCCGAGATCGAGCCGGCCCTGACGCCGCTTCCGGACCCGAGAGCGGCGACGCGCCTCTCGGGCTAGTGAGACGGGTGTCGCTCGATATAAGCCGCTATCGCGGGGCCATTCTCGGGCTGTTGTTGCCGCGGCAGCTCTGGTCATCGAGATCGGACTGCTGCTCGTCTTTGTCAGCGATACTTTGCTCTGGGAGTGATCAACGTGCCGAAGCCCACACCTCCGCCGCCACCTCCTCCGACGCCGAACGTCGGGTTGACCCGAAACCCGTGGAGGGAGCCCAGATCGGCGGAAGTCCTCAATAGCGCAGGAGTGTGCATACCCTGCCGAGAGCCAGCGTCTCGTCAGACGACGACGAACCCGTTGACGCTCGCGCGCGCTGCGTAGAGACTGCGCCCCCACGATGGACGGCGAAGGGCTCGCGGAGCTGCATACCCACCTCGGAGGCTCGGTCGCCTCCGACATCCTCTGGAGCCTCGCGCACGAGCAGGGGATCGCGCTCCCGGTCAAGGACTTCTGGGAGTTCGACGCCCTCGTCACGGTGCACGACACACGCGGGGTCAAGGACCTCGACGAGCTCGACAGGATCTACCACTGGACCGAGCTGATCCAGTCTTCGCCGCTCGCGGTCGAGCGCTCGGTGCACGGGGCGATCGGCGGCGCGTATCGCTCGCAGAGGATCACCACGCTCGAGCTTCGCTTCAATCCGATGAAGCGAAACCGTGGCGGAGAGCGCGACCTCGACCACATCATTCTCGCCGCGATTCGCGGGCTCGATCTCGCGAGCCTTGAGTACCCGCAGGTGCGCGCGGGGCTGATCCTGATGATGGACCGGACCTTCGAGCCGCGGCTGAACGAGATCATCGTGGAGAAGGCGATCCGCTGGGCCGACCGAGGAGTGGTCGGAATCGACATCGCCGGCCCGCGACCCGGCGGCGGTCGCTACGATTACAAACAGATCAGCCCCATGGTCGAGGCCGCGCGCGAGGCCGGTCTCGGGGTGACGATCCACGTGGGCGAGGAGGGAGGCGACTTCGGCCTCGAGGAGACCGCAGAGGTGGTCGAGCACCTGAGGCCCGAGCGCATCGGGCACGGCATTCTCGCCGCGGGCGATCCCGAGCTCATGGCCGCGCTGCGAGATCTCGGGACCGTGCTCGAAATCTGCCCCACCTCGAACCTGCTGACGAAGGCGCTCCCGGACGAGGAGGCGGTGCGGGAGACGATCCGGCGCTTCGTCGAGCACGGCGTCGCCTTCACCATCGCAACCGACGGCCCGGAGATGATGCGGACGCACCTGCGGGACGAGTTCGAGTTCCTCCGTCGCATCGGTGCTCTCGACGAGGACGAGCTGCGCGAGGCGAACGCGCGGGGTCACGCCGCGGCGTTCCGACGGAAGACCGCTGTGCCCGCGTAGGGGCGAGGCTCGCCTCGCCCTCGATCTACGGCAAAGTCACGGCGGTCACCATCTCGCGCAGGAGCGCCCGCACCTCGCCGGGCCCGACGATGTGGATGTGCTCGCGGGGGCCGTCGGTGGCGCGCGCGCTGGGCAGGAGCCCGCCCACGTGCCCCGCGACGGAGCCTGACGGCAGCGCGTCCAGCAAGTCGTGATCGGTCCGGTCGTCGCCGAGACCGATGACGAAGTGCGCGGCGTCCTTTCCGTTCGGGAACACGTCTCGCACATAGACCCCCTTGTCGACCCCGCGCGCCCGCACCTCGATCACGCGGTGGCCCTGCAGGATCTCGGCCTGGGCACCGCCGAGATGCTGCCCGAGGTCGTTCAGGAGCTCGTGAGCCCGCCACGAGCCGTACTCGAGCTCGGCCTCGCGGTAGTGCCACGCGACGCTGACCGACTTCCGCTCCACATGCGCGCCGGGAACGTCGGCCGCGACCCGCCGCAGCAGTCGCTCGATCGGTCGCATCCACGTCAGGTCGAGCTCGACGAGTGTTCTCCATTCGCCACCAGGCGTTCGAGCGAGGTACCCGTGCTCGGCCGAGAGATGGATCGGGAGCTGGCCGAACCACTTCTCGAGGCTCGAGCGTCGGCGTCCGCTCACGATGTGGACGTCGGTCGCGGGAAGCGCAGCGAGATCGCGCAGCAGCGAGCGAATCTCCCTAGTCGGAACCGCGAGGTCAGGATGGAGCTCGAGCTCGCGGAGCGTCCCGTCGTAGTCGAGCATGACCGTGCGCGCCCTGGCTTTTGCGAACCGAAGCAGGAGCCGCTCCTGCACCTCGCCCTCGACGTTCGGCGGCTTCCGCCGGCGGTCTCGTTTCGAGTGTCGCCCGAGTCGGGTCAGAAAGCCGTCCGCCCATTTGCGGCTGTCGAGCTCTTCGACGCGCTTGGCCATGGTCTCCAGCCGGCGCCGGCGCTCGGGGAGATCCTGCGCGAGCGCCGTCCCCAGCGCCTCGACGACACCGTCGACGTTCCATGGGTTCACGAGCATCGCGCCCGGCAGGACCTGCGCCGCGCCGGCGAGCTCCGAGAGGAGCAGCGAGCCGCGCCAGCGACCCGGAAGACCCGGCTCCGACTGGCAGAGCACGAACTCGTGCGCGACGAGGTTCATCCCGTCGCGGAGCGGCGTCACCATCATCACGTCAGCGCGCCGGTAGAGAGCGACGAGCCCCTGCTTGGAGATGTCGCGGTGGACGTACTCGACCGGCGTGACTCCGGGCTGGCCGTAACGGCCGTTGATGCGCGAGATCAGAAGCTCGATCTCGTCCCGCTGCTGACGGAATTCCGGGCTCTCGAGGCGCGAGGGCACGAGCACCTGCAGCATCGTGGTCGTCTCGGCGCGCGAGGGATCCTGCTCGAGGAGCCGTTCAAAGGCGAGGAGCTTGCGGGGAATCCCCTTCGTGTAGTCCAGCCGCTCGATCCCGAGCACGAGCTTGCGTCCTTTGTACTGCTCCTCGAACTGCTCGACCAGGCGCGCTGTCCCCGGCTCCGCAAGCGTCTTGCGGAAGCCCGCGGTGTCGATTCCGATCGGGTCGACGCCGATTCCCACCGTGCGCCCATCGACCTCGATCGAGTCCGGGCTCGAGTCGATGCCGATGATGCGCAGGCACGAGGAGCGAAAGTGGCGCGCGTAGTCGCCCACCTGGAAGCTCACGTAGTCGGCGCCCAAGAGGCCGCGCAGCACCTCCTCCCGCGCGGGCAGGAGTCGGTAGATCTCGGAGGACGGAAACGGCGTGTGCAGGAAGAAGCCGACCGAGAGACCCGGCGCGCGTCGGCGCAGCATCGCGGGCACGAGCATCAGGTGGAAGTCGTGCACCCAGACTCTGGAGTCGGGCCCGGAGTGCTCGAGGATCGCGTCAGCGAAGCGCTCGTTGACGCGGACGTAGTGCTGCCACGCCTCGGGCGTGATGCGGAGCCGGTCGCCGAAGTAGTGGAAGAGCGGCCACAGGGTGTCGTTGCAGACCCGGCCGTAGAAGTCCTCTTCCTCATCCGCCGAGAGGAAGATCGGGACGAGGTTCTGCTTGGCGAGCCGCTTGCGAGCCTTCGGCTGCAGCGACTCGGGAACGACGGTACCGGGCCAGCCGATCCATACCGCGTCACCCCGCACCGCCGTGAGCGCCGACGCCAGGCCGCCTGCCGACGGCTGCACCTCGAAGCCCTTGTCGGCGAGTGTGAAGCGAACAGGCAGGCGGTTGCTCGCGATTACGAGCGAGTGGTGTCCGGTGTGCTTGGCCAGAGCGTCTCCCTCGGCGTCGAAAAGGGGTGGAGAGGTACAACCTACGTGTCGACGAATAGCTTGAGAGCTCCTTTCGGAATGAACGACTATGGTCGATCACTCCGAATGAAGCTCTGACATGGCACACGGCCTCGGGATCATCGGAAACTGCTCGTACAACGCACTCCTCCGTGACGGATCGGTGGAGTGGTTGTGCTGGCCGCGCCCCGACTCGAGCTTCATCTTCGGCCCCCTCCTCGACCGCGAGCGCGGCGGCGCCTTTGCTGTCGAGGGGGTCGATGCGACCGAGGTCGAGCAGGCATACGTCGAGAACACGAACGTCCTCCGGACGGTGTTCCGGGGCCCGAGCGGGGAGTTCGAGCTCTTCGACTTCGCTCCCCGCTTCCAGCTCTACCAGCGCTTTTTCAAGCCGTCGATGCTCGTCCGCATCCTGCGCCCGCTCTCGGGTGAGCCGCGTGCGCGCGTCCGATGTCGGCCGACGTACGACTACGGGCTGGCGGAGACAGGGTCGTGGCGCGCGTCGAACCACATCGCGTACACGGGCTTTCCGACGCCGGTCCGCCTCACGACGAATGTCCCGCTCACCTACGTTGAGGACGAGCGCCCATTCCTGCTCGAGGAGGACCGGCACCTCGTCCTCACCTGGGGCGAGCCGCTCGAGGCCGGTCTCGAGGAGACCGCCGAGCGCTTTCTCGAGCGCACGCTCGACTACTGGCGCCGCTGGGTGAAGGGCACGCGCGTCCCACGCGACTACCAGCGCGAGGTCGTCCGCTCCGCGCTCGCGCTCAAGCTGCACCAGTACGAGGACACGGGAGCGCTGCTGGCGGCGACGACGACCAGCCTGCCCGAGCATCCCGGCTCCGGCCGCACCTGGGACTACCGCTTTTGCTGGCTCCGCGACGCCTACTTCACGCTGAACGCCTTCGAGCGGCTCGGCCATTCGGAGGAGATGGAGCATTTTCTCGATTACCTGCGCAACATCGCCGAGGAGCGAGAGGGAGTCCTCCAACCCGCCTACCGGATCAACGGCGCCCCCGATGCGGAGGAGCGCGTGCTCGAGCACCTAGCCGGCTACTTGGGCGACGGGCCGGTGCGAGTCGGCAACCAGGCCTTCGAGCACGTGCAGAACGACGTCTACGGCTAGATGGTGCTCGCGGTCAGCCGCCTCTTCCTCGACACCCGCTTCGTCGGCGAGATTCCGCAGCTGACCGGAGTCGAGATCGTAGGCTCGCTCCTTGACCAGATCGAATCGCGCCTGGAGGAGCCGGACGCGGGCCTGTGGGAGTTCCGCGAGCGGAGCCGGCTGCATAGTTTCTCGGTCCTCATGCACTGGGCGGGATCGCGCCGCGCGGTCGAAGTCGCCGAGGCCCTAGGCGCGACCGAGCTCGCAGAGCGTGCGCGCACGGTGGAGAACGCGGCCGCGGAGCTGCTCGCCACCCGCTGCTGGAACGACGACGTCGGAGCGTTGACTCAGGTCGCGGGCGAGTCTCAGCTCGACGCGGCGCTCCTGCTGGCCGTTCACCTCGGCTATCTGCCGCCTGAGGACCCGCGCGCGACCACGCACGTCGATGCGATCCGCGACGCGCTCTCGGTGGACGGCGGCCTGCTCCGCCGCTACTCGTCTCCCGACGACTTCGGCACGCCCGCCGCCGCCTTCACGGTCTGCACGTTCTGGCTCGTCGAGGCGCTGGCGATCCTGGGCCGGACGGACGAGGCGAAGGAGCTCTTCGACTACCTGCTCTCCCTCCATAACGGCCTCGGTCTCTACTCGGAGGACATCCTGCCGGACACGCTCGAGCAGAGCGGCAACTTCCCGCAGACGTACAGCCACGTGGGGTTGATCAACGCGGCGTTCCGGCTGTCTCGCCGCTGGGACTGAGCCCCTACGCTGGCGATGACGCGTAACGGGACTCGCTGGAGAATACGAACGGGGAGAAGAGGGGCACGTCGAGCTCTGCCAAGAGTGCTCCAGCCTGCTCCTCCGAGCAGTCGAGCACGCGGCGTGAGCCCGCGCCTTGCCCGAGGTGGAGCACGATCGTGCAGAGGCCGGATCGCGCCTGAAAAGGCGAGCGCTCGACGGCGTACGAGACGATCGCACGTGGATCGAGCGAGGTCCAGCGGCGAGCGAGCGACCCCTCGCGCACCGCGAGCCTTTGTCCGTCGAAGCGATGGCCGAGCTGGCGGTAGCGGTCGATGGCGAGCGGCACGCCCGCGAGTCCGAGAGCAAACAGAACCGCCGCTGGCAGCCACCATTGGAGCGCCAGAGCGCCTAGCGCGAGCACGACAGGCAGAACGACCGCACGCGTGAGCCGTCGCGGCAACGCAGCCCGCGGGTGACGGTCGAGCATCGCATCGGACACGGCCACGGGATCGAGCGCCCGCGCCAGCACACGCGCGTCACCGCTCGCGAGCACGGGCGCCAACGCGGTTCGGCCGGCTCTGCCTCCCGCGACACCTCCGGCGACCACCCGCACGCCGACGAGGCCGAATGCACGCCGAAGCGGCGAGTCGCGCAGATCGAATCCGCGGACGCGCGACCGGTCGATGGCGACGCTACGCCGGGTCAGCAGGCCACGTTGCGCGACGAGGCGATCGCCGTCATCCGTCAGCTCGAAGCCCCAGTCGGTGAGGAGCGAGCCGGCCGCCGCGAAAACGAGCGCGACGAGAACTCCGACGATCACGAGCACGCTCACGCCGAGCGCCTCGGTCGGAACCCGATCGGCCGCCTCGCTCAGCAGCCGCTCTCCGAGCGCGCTCGGCAAGTCGTCGGCGAAGTTGGCGATCACGCCGATCACCGCCAGCGGAGCGAGGATGTAGCGACCGCTGGTGAGGCCTCCGGCGATCAGCAGGCGCGGGGTCGCTCGGTACAGGACGCGGGCAGGACGAGGATCGTCGGTCGCCGCATCCTTCGCGCCCGCAGAGAGCAGCGCTGCCCGCAGACGCTCGCCCTCCTGCGCCGAGACCGCGGCCAGCGTCAGCTCGGCGGCGGAGCTTCCGCCCGCGGCCGCCTCGACCTCCACCTGCACGAGACCGAGCGCCCGGTGGAGCCACGGCGCTTGCAGGTCGACCCCACGGATGCGGTCGAGCGGCACGACGCGTGTCGTGTGCCGAAGAACTCCTCGCTCGATCACCAAGCGGCCGGCTTCGATCCGGTACGTGAACCGGCGCCACTCGAGGAAGAGGACGGCGAGACCAAGGACGACGATCGCCCCGAGCACGGGCAAGGCGAAGCCACCGCGCCAGGTGAACGCGACGACGAGGATCGGAAGGATGCTCGCTCCGATTCGCTTCCGGGCGAAGACGAGAATGGCCAGCGGATGGAGCCGGCCCGGCGGATCCGGCGAAGAGAGCTCGCTCATAGGCCAACCCTGGTTGGCCTAGGAGCGGGGCGTGGTGTGGGGAACCGGGAGGTTCCCCACGCTCTCAGGAAGAAGGGGGCCCGTGGGGGAAACATGGTTTTCCCCGCGAACGCGAGCCTAAGGTGAGCGTTGCTCACGTGCCCTCGTCGATCCCCGCGCGGCCCGCCAGCTCCTCGACCAGCGCGTCGGCCACACGCGGGTCGAGGCCCGGGATGTCGGTCCCGCCACTGGCCGAAGCCGTCGTCACCGCCACGGAGACGAGGCCGAGCGCCCGCTCCAGCGGGCCGCGCTTGGTATCGACCGTTTGGATGCGCGCGTGCGGCACGACCTGCCACGTCCGCCAGAGCGAGCCGCGGGCGACATAGAGCCCGAGGTCGGTGATCTCGTAGCGGAAGCGCCGGTAGAGGAGCCGTGGCTGCAGCACCGCCACGCCTACGAGGACCAGAGTCACGATTGCTCCGATTGCGGCGACGAGAGCCGCGGCGAGCCTCTTGTCGGCCAATGCCAGCGGCAGGGCCACGGCCGTGGTCGGCACGGCCGCGAGGAATGCGACGAGACCCCATTCGAGAGCCCACAGCCGCCGCACGCGTGGGTCGAGCTGCGAAGTGGGCTCCCGCAGAATCACGCCGCCACTCTGCCCGAGCGCGCTCTAGCGCGCGCGAGATTAGCGCCGTCGCTCGACACCAGCAGCGGTTGGAATCGTTCAGGCGGAGTAGAGCGTCGCCGCGACGCGTTGTCACAGAAGTGACCGGCGGGGCGTTCTCCTCTGAATGACCGCCTCCGTCAGACACATCTGGGCGGCGCTGGTGGTCGTCTACGTCCTCTGGGGCTCGACGTACTTCGGGATCAAGATCGCGGTGGAGACGCTGCCACCGCTCCTCGCCGGCGGGAGCCGCTTCCTCGTTGCAGGGGCGCTCCTAGCCGCGATTCTCGCGCTGCGCGGGACGAGCCTCCGTATTGGCCGCAGAGAGCTGCGTGGCGCCGCGATCGTCGGCGCGCTCCTCCTCACGTTCGGCGTCGGTCTCGTCCACGTGGCAGAGACGCGAATCGACTCGAGTGTCGCCGCGATCATCGTGGGGACGGTGCCGCTGCAGATCATCGTCATGCGTACGATCGGTCGCGAGCACCCCGCCCGCGCGACGCAACTGAGCGCGCTCACAGGTTTGATCGGGCTCGGCCTCGTCGTGGCGCCCGGGCTCGGCTCGGGCTCGACCGCGCTCGGCCTCGCGGTGATGCTCGTGGCATCGATGAGCTGGTCGATCGGGTCGTTCGTCTCCAGGCGACTCGAGCTCCCGCGCGATCCCTTCGTCGCCGCGGTGTACGAGATGGTCGCCGGCGGTTTTTTCCTGACGCTGGGAGCATTCGCGCTCGGCGAGGGCGGCCAGCTCGATGGCGCCGCGTTCTCCCGCGACTCGGTCCTCGCCTGGATCTACCTCGTGATCTTCGGCTCGCTTGTCAGCTTCACCGCGTATGCGTGGCTGCTTCGGGTCGCGCCCATCTCGCTCGTCGTCACGCACCAGTACGTGAACCTGCTCGTCGCGATCGCGCTCGGGATGGTCTTCCTCGACGAGAGACCGAGCCCGTGGGCGCTCCTCGGCGCGCTCGTCGTGCTCGGCGCCGTATATGTCGCGATTCGTGCCGAGTTTCCTAGGACCCGACCCGCGACCGGCGCGCCGAGAGGAACTCCAGCAGATCGGACCGCGTGAGGATCCCGGACGGCCGCCCCGCGCTGACGACCACGACGGCTCCGCTCCCGCCCGACAAGCCCTCGTACACCTGGTCGACGGAGGCGTCGGCATCCACAGCCGGCAGCGGCGGTTGCATGGCCACGGCGACGTCCTCGTTCAGCGCATCGGCGTTCCTGAAGACGCGCTCGAGGAGCTCCCGCTCTTGGAGCGACCCCACCACATCGGCGAGCGAGTCCACCGGCTCGTCGCGCACGACCGGGAGCTGGGAGATGCCGTAGCGGCGCATCTCCTCGATCGCGGCGCCGACCTTCTCGTGCGAGCCGATGGTCACGAACTCCGGCACCTCCCGATCGACCCTTCGGAAGCGGAGCACCTCCTCGACCGACGGCTGTGGAGTCGTTCGCTCGAGGAGCCCGTACTGGATCATCCAGTTGTCGTCGAAGAACTTGGACAGGTAGGAGCGGCCGCTATCCGGGAAGAGCATCAGCACGCGCGCATCCGCCCCTAGGCGCTTCGCCACCTGCATCCCGCCCCAAGCCGTCGAGCCCGTGGAGCCGCCGACGAGTAGCCCTTCCTCCCGCGCCAGCCGTCGCGCGGTGACGAACGAGTCTCGGTCCGAGACGCGCACCCACTCGTCGACGACAGCGGGATCAAGGGTGGCGGGCCAGCGCTCCTTGCCGATGCCCTCGACGAGATACGGGCCCTGGGGGTGCTGCTCGTCGGCCGTGAACACCGAGCCCTCGGGATCCACCCCGACGATAAGCACCTCCGGGCGGTGCTCCTTGAAGTAGCGCCCGACGCCGGTGATCGTGCCGCCCGTTCCGACCGAGATCACGATCGCATCGATCTGGCCGTTGTCCGTCTGCTCCCAGATCTCGGGGCCGGTTGTCTCGTAGTGCGCCTCGGGATTGGACGGATTCGAGTACTGATCGGGCTTGAACCCGCCGGGAATCTCCTCCGCAAGCCGGTCCGAGACCGAGTAGTAGCTCTCCGGCGAGTCCGGCTCGACGGCGGTGGGGGTGATCACGACCTCCGCCCCGTACGCGCGCAGCATCGAGATCTTCTCCTGGCTCATCTTGTCGGGCATGACGAAGATGCAGCGGTAGCCGCGAAGCGCCGCAGCCATCGCGAGACCGGCCCCCGTGTTGCCCGAGGTCGGCTCGACGATCGTCCCTCCAGGGCGCAGGCGTCCGTCCTGCTCTGCCGCTTCGATCATCGCCATCCCGATGCGGTCCTTCACGGATCCGCCGGGGTTCAGAAACTCGAGCTTGGCGAGGAGCTGGCCCGGGACGTCGCGACCGAGGCGGTCGAGCCGCACGATCGGGGTCTGGCCGACGAGCTCGAGGACGTTCGGGTACTCGCGGCCGGCCATCGCGGCGAAAGCCTACTCCGAGCCCTTGCAACAGTCTGTTACGAGGCGCCTCAGCGGGCTCGACCCGTTAGCGATGGAGACTATCCTTGCCTCATGAACGATCCCAAGGCAATCCCCGACGACGCCAGCCTGGAACCGGATCCGGAACTCGACACCGAGCTCAGCGACGGGACCGTCGAGTTCGATCCGGTGACCGGCACCATGCGCATCGTCGGGCGTGGGCTCAATCCGATCGAGGGTCAGTGCGAGATGCCGATCCTGACGGCCGACGATGTGCGGAACGCCCTCGAGCGCGGCCGGCGATGTGATCTTCGGCATGATCGTGGCGACGACGCATCGGCTGAAACTCAGCGAGTAGAACTCCGAACGGCATGGTGAAGGAAGCTCGTCTCGAGGAAAACGCATCGGGTCTCGTGCCGGTGACGGACGGCTGGTTCGTCGTCAACGTCGCGGACGCGTCCTGGTTCGACCATGACGTCTTCGGCGCGAGCTGCGAGCTCGAGTCGTCGAAGGCCGAGTTCGCCGAGCTCGGAATCCGGATCTGCGTCCTGCAACCCGGGCAGCCGAATGGGCTCTACCACGGCGAGGAGACCCAGGAGGACTTCCTCGTCCTTGCCGGTGAGTGCCTCCTGCTCGTCGAAGGGCAGGAGCGGCGCCTGCGCGCGTGGGACTTCTTCCACTGCCCTTCGATGACCGAGCACATCTTCGTCGGCACGGGAGAAGGCCCGTGTGTCGTTCTCATGACGGGCGCGCGGAGGTCCGGCCGTCCGATCTTCTATCCCGTCTCCGAGCTCGCGCTTCGCCACGCCGCCGGCGTCGAGATGGAGACTCCGAGCCCGCGAGAGGCGTACGCGTCGTCGCCCGAGGAGCGCCTCGAGCGGCCGGCCTCCTGGGACGAGCTTCCGTGGGCGAAGCCGAGGTCGCCCTCCAACCACTGATCGGCAAGAGACTCAGTGTCGGAAATGCCGCCGGTGCGTGAACACCATCGCGGCGCCCGCATCTGAGACCGCTTCGGTCACCTCGGCGTCCCGCTTCGATCCTCCCGGCTGGATGATCGCCGCGATCCCGGCCTCCAGCGCGATCTCGGGTCCATCGGCAAACGGGAAGAACGCATCCGAGGCGAGGATTGCGCCCTCGAGCTCGTGCCCGAGCGCTGCTGCCTTCTCGACAGCGATTCGCACGGCGTCGACACGGCTCATCTGGCCGGCCCCGATCCCGATCGTCTGCCCGCGCCGGGCGAGGACGATCGCATTCGAGCTGACGTGCTTCACGATCAGCCAGGCGAAGAGGAGATCGCGCCACTGCTCGTCCGAGACGCGGCCGCAGACGACCTCCATCCGCGCCTGGTCCGGCGGGTTCCAGTCGCGCTCCTGGACGAGCAGCCCTCCGAGGACGCGCTTGTAATCACGCTCCTTGCTGCCGGGCGCTCGTCGTTCGAGGTCATTGAGAATCCGCACCGAGGTCTTGCCTCCGAGAGCCTCCATCGCCTGCTCGTCGTATCCGGGCGCGAAGAGCACCTCGACGAACTGCCCCGTCAGCGCTTCGCCGAGCGCAGCCGTTACCGCGCGGTTCAACACCACCACGCCGCCGTACGCGGAAACCGGATCGGCTGCAAGCCCCTTCGCATAGGCCACCTCGATCGTCTCGGCGACCCCGACGCCACACGGATTTGCGTGCTTCACGATCACGCAGGCGGGCTCCTCGAGCTCGCGCGCGAGCAGGCGCGCCGCGGAGAGGTCGTTCAGGTTGTTGAAGGAGAGCGGCCTCCCGGACAGCTGCTCGACACGCGAGAGAAGGTGTCCGCGCGGGCCGCGCTCCGCGTAGTACCCGGCTCGCTGGTGCGGGTTCTCCCCGTGCGGGGGCTCGAATGCCTTGTCGAATGCCAGCACGAGTGTCTCCGGAAGCTCGTCATCCGGCTGGAGCCAGCGGGCGATCGCGGCCTCGTATGCGGCGCTCGCGGCAAAGGCGACGCCAGCGAGGCGCCGGCGTGTCTCCCGCGAGGTCTGACCCTTGCGCTCGCGTAGCTCGGCGAGCACGTCGCCGTAGTCACCGGGTCTGCAGACGGGCGTGACGGACGCGAAGTTCTTCGCGGCGGCGCGCAACATCGACGGCCCGCCCACATCGATCATCTCGACCACGTCGTCGTCGGCCATCCCCACGCGATCGGCGACGAGCTCGAACGGGTAGAGATTGACGCAGACGAGATCGAAGGGCTCGATCCCATGCTCGGCGAGCTGCGCGAGATCGTCGCCTCGGCCGCGCCGGGCGAGGATCCCTGCATGGACGCGCGGATGAAGCGTCTTCACGCGCCCGCCGAGCAGCTCCGGAAAGCCGGTGAGCTCCTCGACGCGCGTGACGCCGAGACCGGCATCTCGGAGCGTCGTCGCCGTGCCGCCGCTCGCCACCAGCTCGAACCCGAGATCAGCGAGGCCGCGCGTGAACGGCACGAGTCCGTTCTTGTCGTAGACGGACAGGAGAGCGCGCATTCAGCGCTCCCGACGCGTAGAGGAGCGCCTTGCCTCGCCCTCGGCTCTGCTCTCGGCTCTGCTCTCGGCTGG
Source organism: Gaiellaceae bacterium (assembly GCA_051002595.1). Taxonomy (GTDB): domain Bacteria; phylum Actinomycetota; class Thermoleophilia; order Gaiellales; family Gaiellaceae; genus GMQP-bins7. The sequence continues at coordinate 9,097 of JBPCMD010000033.1, read as the reverse complement.
GAGAAGTCCCCTCACGACCTCGGGAAGAAGGCGGTGCTCGACAGCGTGAACACGCTCTCGCAGCGTCTCGACGGTGTCGCCTGCCAGGACGGGCACCGGCTCGCTCGCGATCACCGGGCCGGTGTCGATCCCGCTGTCCACGTAGTGCACGGTGGCCGCGGCCTCGGAGACGCCGGCGGCGAGCAGGTCCTCGAGGGGGTGGGCGCCGGGGAAGTCGGGTAGCGGACCCGGATGGACATTCACCACGCGCTCCGGAAAGCGCTCCAGGAACGGAGGCGTCAAGAGGTGCATGTACCCGGCGCAGACGACGAGCTCGGCGCCTCGATCCTGCAGCCAGTCAGCCATCGCCCGGTCGCGGGTTTCTCGGTTCGGATACTCCTCGAGCGCGAAGACGGCCGCCGGGGCGCCGGAGGACTCGGCCCGCGCCAGCGCTTTCGCCCGCGGTGAGTTCGATGCGACGGCGACGACCGGGAGACCCGCGTCGAGCAGCGCCTGCAGGTTCGTCCCCTCGCCGCTGACGAGAACCCCGATCACGCCCGCACGATCGTCCCGATGACGAGATCGTCGCCGGGGCCGGCCACGACGGCCACGTACCCGATCCCGAGGTTGAAGACGCGCCGAAGCTCGTCCTCGTCCACGTGCCGCGCGAGCCATTCGTAGACGGGCGGGCGCTTCCACGACGTCCAGTCCAGCTCCGCGCGCAGGCCATCCGGGAGGATGCGAGCGATGTTGCCGAGGATGCCGCCGCCGGTGACGTGGGCGAGCCCGCGAACGTCGGCGCGCCCCCGAAGTCCGCGCACGTCGTCGAGATAGACCCGCGTCGGCGCGAGCAGGTCCTCTCCGTCGTAGTCCTCGAGCTCGAGGATCCGGCGCACGAGCGTGAAGCCGTTCGCGTGGACACCCGCCGACGGGAGCCCGACAACGGCGTCGCCCACCTCGATCCGCGAGCCGTCGACCAGCTTTGCCCGCTCGACGATCCCGACGCAGGTGCCGGCGAAGTCGAGCTCGTCTTCCCTGTAGATGCCGGGGAGCTCCGCCGTTTCGCCTCCGATCAGCGCGCAACCCGCGTCGCGACAGACCTCGGCCGCGCCCTCGACGAGCTCGGCCACCTGCTCGAGCTCGATCCGGTTCGCCGCGACGTAGTCGAGGAAGAACAGCGGCTCCGCGCCGCACGTCAGAACGTCGTTGATGCAGTGCGCGGCGAGATCGGCGCCGCAGTTGTGAAGGGCGCCGCGCTCCCGGGCAAGGATGAGCTTCGTCCCGACCGAGTCTGTCGATGCCGCCAGCAAGCGGGCGTCGTCGAGCGGATGCAGTCCCGCGAAGGCGCCAAAGCCGGTCGCGCCGGTGGACTCAGCGGCGGCGCGCAGGCGCTCGACGACGGCGCCGGCCTTCTCGATCGAGACCCCGGCGCCCGCGTAGGTCTGGCGCTCACTCGCCACGATTCGAGTCTACGGCCGCGGTCGGGTGGGGTCAGGCTCTAGCCTGACCTAGGTCTTGGACGTTCAACCCGAAAACAAGGTCAGGCTGAAGCCTGACCCCGGCTAGCCATGGACGAGCCATCCCTGCTCACGAGCTGGACGCTCGATCCGCTGCAGCTGGCGCCGATCGCGCTGATCGCGATCGCCTACGGGGTGCGGGCGCGGACGCTCGCTCGCCGTGAGCAGCCGGTGCCCGGCTGGCGGATCGCCCTCTTCGCGCTCGGGATCGTGCTCCTCGTCGCCGCGATCGCGTCGCCGCTGGCGGCGGTTGCCGAGGAGGAGCTCTTCTCGTTCCACATGGCGCAGCACCTGCTGCTCGGCGACCTCGCGCCTTTGTGCCTGCTCGCCGGCTTGACCGGGCCGATGCTTCGCCCCGTGCTCGCCCTTCCAGGCGTCATGCGCTTACGGGCGCTCGCGAACCCGCTGATCGCGCTCCCGATCTGGGTGGCGAACCTCGTGCTCTGGCACGTTCCCGCGTTCTACGAGACAGCCGTCGAGTCGAGCGGAGTCCACGCCGTCGAGCACATCGCCTTCTTCTCGGCCGGAGTCGTCCTCTGGCTGCCGGTGCTGGAGACGCTGCCCGCCCCCGAGTGGTTCGGCTCCGGGGCCAAGCTCGGCTACATCGTCGGCGTCAGGCTCGTCGGCACGCTGATCGGCAACGTGTTCATCTGGGGCGAGCCCTTCTACGGGATCTACGAGAGCGGCGGCGACTACCTCGGACTCTCGCCGCAGGCCGACCAGAGCCTCGCTGGCTCGCTGATGATGCTCGAGGGCTCGCTGGTCACGATCGTCGCGATCGCGTGGCTCTTTCTCCGCATGGCGCAGGAGGGGCAGGTCCGCCAAGAGCTGCTCGAGCGAGGCCATGACCCGCGCATCGTGCGACGCGCCGTCCGCTACCGGCGTTGGAACGAGCTCGAAGGGAGCGCACGCTGATGAGCCCGACCGGGCTCCACCACATCGACCTCGTGGTCTCGTCGATCGAGCGCAGCCTGCCGTTCTACCGCGAGCTTCTCGAGCCGCTCGGCTACACGCGCGTCGGTGAGGTCGAGGGGGAACGCGGCGAGATGATCTCGTACATCGTCGGCCCCGGTGTCGGAGTCGGGCTGCGCGAGGCGCAGACGGAGGGCGCGCACGACCGTTACCGGATCGGGGTGCACCACGTCGCGTTCGAGGCGGCCTCACGCGAGGTTGTCGACGAGCGCCACCGCTGGCTCATAGACCGGGGTAGCGAGATCGAGAGCCCGCCAAAGGAGTACACGTACATCCCAGGCTACTACGCGTTCTTCTTCTACGACCCGGACGGGATCAAGCTCGAGATCGTTCACGTGCCCGGCCGGGGGTAGCGACTCGAGATTACCGCCAAGTAACAGTCTGTTACTTGGGAGAGGTCGACGGTGGCTCGGGCGGCGTGCCGAGAGACTCAGCCACCGCCGCGAACTCCGCGAGCGCCGCTTCGAGATCCTCGACGATCTCCTGCGCGATCACCTCGGGTGGCGGGAGGTTGTCCAGGTCCTCGAGCGACTCGTCGCGGAGCCAGACGAGGTCGAGGCTCACCTTGTCGCGCTGCAAGAGCTCGTCGTAGGTGAAGCGCTTGAAGCGCTCCGACTCCGCCCGGGCGCGCCGGTCGTCCGGTGAGAACGCGTCGACGAAGTCCTGCAGGTGCTCGCGCCGGAGCGGGTTCTGCTTCAGCGTGAAGTGCTGGTTCGTCCGCAGGTCGTAGACCCAGAGCGCGCGCGTCGACGGCGTCTCGGAGGCGGGCTTGCGGTCGAAAAAGAGGACGTTCGCCTTCACGCCCTGCGCGTAGAAGACCCCGGTCGGGAGCCGCAGCAGCGTGTGCACGTCACATTCGTGGAGCAGCCGGCGGCGCACGGTCTCGCCCGCGCCGCCCTCGAAGAGCACGTTGTCGGGAACGACTACCGCCGCGCGACCGCCGATTGCGAGCAGCGTCCGCACGTGCTGCACGAAGTTGAGCTGCTTGTTCGACGTCGACGCCCAGAAGTCGTCGCGGACGACGACGAGATCCTCGCGCCCCGCCTCGCCCTCGTCCGACACGAACGTCATCGAGGACTTGCGCCCGAAGGGCGGATTCGTGAGCACCATCTCGAAGCGCTCGCGCGGAGCTGCCTTCAATGCATCGTCGACGACGATCGGGCTCTCGTGCTCCTCGTCGCCGATCCCGTGCAGCAACAGATTCATCACGCAGAGGCGCGCGGTCGCGTCGACGATCTCCCAGCCGCGGAGCGCCTCGTAGCGCAGGTGTCGCTTCTGGTCGGGGTCGAGGAGCGGGTTCTCGGCCATCCGCTCGTGCGCCGCGAGGAGAAAGCCACCCGTGCCGCAGGCGGGGTCGCAGATGCGCATGCCCGGCTCCGGACGCATCACCTCGACGATCGCCTTGATCAGCGATCGGGGAGTGAAGTACTGCCCGGCGCCCGACTTCACGTCCTCGGCGTTCTTCTCCAGCAGCCCCTCGTAGGCGTCGCCCTTGACGTCCGCGTCGAGCGTGAGCCAGCTCTCCCGATCGATCAGGTCGACGACGAGGCGGCGTAGCTTCGCCGGATCCTGGATCCGGTTCTGCGCCTTACGAAAGACGACGCCCAGCATCCCGGGCCGCTGTCCGAGCTCGCGGAGGACGTGGATGTAGTGCAGTTCGAGCTCGTCGCCGTCGCGGGAGAGGAGCGACGGCCAGTCGAGCCCCTCGGGAACGACGGCCGGCCGCGAAAACGGCGGCTTCGTCTGTTCGTCCGCCATCTTCAGGAAGAGGAGATACGTGAGCTGCTCGAGGTAGTCGCCATACGAGAGCCCATCGTCTCGAAGGACGTTGCAGTAGCTCCAGAGCCGCTGGACGAGGCCGTTTTGCGCGCTCACCCGTCGATCTCTCCTGTAACGATGTCGACAACGGCCTGCGCGTGCGAGATCGCCTCGTACACATCCGCCTCCTTCACGAGCGCGCCGCGGTATTCCGACCGGTTCCTCAACGAACGAAGAGTGTCGAACTCTCCCAGCGCTCCGTCGATCCCCTGCCCATCGAGAGCCGCGAGTCCGTATCGCCCGTTTGGTAGTGCGCTCCGACGCCGCTCCGCACGCGCAGACCGTTGGCGCGCATGTGCGCGACGAGTGCCTTCCGCATCGCGTCGTACGCGAGAGCGAAAGCGCCGACGGGATCCGAATCCACGACTGCGGCCGCGCTCGCGAGATGTGACCGTGCGACCGTGAGGTCCAAGCGAGCGGCCTTTCCATCGGCGCGTACGCGGACGATCACTCCCTCCGAGATGAGCGCGTCTACCTCACGCGATTTCACGCGAGCTCCCCACAAGTGAGGTCGATAGTGATGAGTGGTCGGGATTGCACTTCGCGAAGGAAGCCGCTTTCCGCAGCATCCCACTCGGCTTCGCCGACGACCATGATGTTCACCTCGCGCCCGAGGCGAGCGAACAGATCGGAGGACACGCGCGTCAGCTCGAGGCCTGATGCCGGGTTCCCGACGACGATCACGTCGATGTCCGCGGGGTCTGACCCTGGCTCTCCTGCGTATCGGGCCGCCCACGAACCATGCACGAATGCGTGCTGAATGCCGTCAACGCGTGCAAGCTCTTCACCGATGACAACAGCAGGTCCGTAGGCCTTGAGCAATAGCCCGTACAGCTCTCGGTAGTACGGCGACTCCTCGTTCGGGTGCAGGATCCGGTTCCGCCCGACACGGTCGCTTCGCACGAGCCCGGCGCGCTCGAGCCGATTCGCCTCGCGTGTAAGTGCCCCGTCGTTCAGACGGAGCTCCCGGGCAAGTCCAGCGATCGTGACCGGTCGATCGGCGTGGAGGTACACGCGAGCCAACAGCCGGCCCTGACCCTCGGAACGAAATATGGGGAGCAGTAGTGGAGAGCTCGTTCTCATGCCTGCCTATATAGCAGGATATCCTGCTGTTTAGACAGTGCGGCCGGCGCGGATGCGGTCGAGGAGGACGCTCGCCGGCTCGTCGGCCGGGTCCTGCGGGACGAGCTCGCCTGCGAAGGCGCGCGCGAGGATGGCGGCGCGGAGAGCTTTGGAGCGGCGCTCGGCGCGCTCGATCGACGCGCGGAGGGCATCGAGGGCGGACAGACGCGCCTCGACCTCCGCGACGATGCGGCGTTGTTCCTCGAGCGGCGGCAGCGGGACTTTGAGCCTCCGGATCAAAGCCAGACTCAGGTTGGGTTGCACCCCGCCCGCCGAGAGCCTTCGGTTAGCGGCGTAGGTCGCATCGAAGAACCGCCTCACGAAGACTCGATCCGCGGCCGCCTCGTTGAGCGCAACCGCCGCGCACGCCTGGTTCGTCGTCGCATGGATTGCCAGCTCAGCGCAACGACCCCGAGTTCGCCCCTCACCGTAAAGAGCGACGAGCAACGTCCCGGAGGGCCAGAGCTTGACGTTCGTCTCGCTCACGGCCTGCTCGGTGATGTACTCGGCTGGTTCCCGGACGTAGGAATTGTTGAGTTGCCCGCTTGTAACCCACGGAATGGTTCCGCCTTCCCAGTACTCGGCTCGACCACGCTTCGGCGTGGCACCACTGCCCACCTTCGCGATAGATCCGATCTCGACAGCTGGGGAGTCGACAGCGAAGGCCGACTCGAGGATTTCGAGGCGCAGTGCCCCAAAGCGACGAGTGACCGCGGCGAGGGACGCATCGGCGGAGTCGAGGCGGGAGAGGTGCTCCTCGATTGCTGCCACGATCCGCCGCTGCTCGTTCAGTGGCGGCAGCGGGAGCGGGAGCTCCTGAACCGTCCGTGAAGAGAGGTGTTTGACCGTAACTGACGACGTGTGGGCATGCACAGCGTCCAGATAGCCCGGTAGCGCGTACAGAAGGAGTTGTGGGTCATAGAGCTCTGGATCGCGAACGTTGACCTTGCAGACGCGCTGATTCAGCACCGCCGTTGGCCCTCTCCAACGGGCAGCACGAAAGTCACCGTCCATCCCAATGACCAATTCACCGGGCTCGACGAGGTACATCGGGTCGAAATCACCGGTGTAGCCGGTGTCCGTCCGGTCTCGACCGACATCTCGAATCCTTATGAGCGGAACTCCCTTGTCGCGAGCAAACAGCGACGATTTGAACGCGAAGCCGTTTAGCACGTCCGCCACATCCGATAGCCGGACTCGCTCCCACGAATCGTGAGCTCCAACCAGCGCTGAGCTCGACGTGCGCACGATGTCATCCGGATGGACCCGGAGCGTCACGTGACGAGAACCTCGTTCATCTCCTCGAGCAGCGGGCCGAGGTCGTCGCCGAAGACCTGCGCCGCCTTCCCCAACCCACCCGACTCGACGAACGGCGTGTACGAGAAGTCGTCCCGCGTGATCCCGAGCGAGGTCGCCACGTGATCCGAGATCCGCTCGAGCCACTCGAGCTGCTCGGGCGTGAACACCCTCCCCGCGTTCTCCTGCAGCAGGAGCCAGGCACGGAAGCGCTCATGTACCAAGTCGGGGTACGGGACGAGCTCGTCCTCGGCGTGGATCGCGACCCGCACCAGGGAGACGAGGTCGGCGAGGACGCGCGGGCCGGAGCCGCGGACTCTCGAACGATCGAGCACCTCGTAGGCCTCCCACAGCCGCTCGGGCGTCCAGCGGTGCGGCGGCAGCTCGATCGCCTGGGCGAGCTCCTTCACCTCGCCGAAGGTCAGCCGCCGCGCGTACGGCCGCGAGTAGAGCACCTGCAAAGCCGTGATCTCGTCGCGGTGCTCCTCGCAGAAGCGCTCCCACGACGCGATCGTGTCGCGCGCGCGGTCGGTCGCGTCCGTCGAGTACCCCGCCTCGAGCACCTCGTCCGCGGAGGTCTCGTCGATCGCCTGCTCGAGCGAGCGGCGCGCCTCGACGATGCGCTGGCGGAGCTCCGGGTTCGCAGCGAGCGGGGCGACCGCCTCGTCGAGGAGCGTCTTCGTGGCCGCTGCGACCTCGTCCACCGTCGGCTCGCCGCCGCTCGCCGCGCGTGCCGCCTCGAGTTGCCGGTCGGGGTCGAGCGCCGCGACGATCCCGCCTGCGATCTCCCTCAAGGTCGTGCCGCCGGCGAGGACGGTGAGCTGCGTCCGCTGAGTCTTCGACAGCCGTCGGTCCAGACGGGACAGCCTGGAAGCAATGCTCGAGATCGTGTCCGGGTCGCGCACGCCGAACGAGACCTGTCGCAGCAACCTCTCCAACGGCACGGTCGGTTGACGATCGAGCGGCGGTGTCTCCTGGAGCTCGGTCTCGGTAACGCCGACGGCGTCCACGATCACGAAACGCTCCTTGGACGTCGCGCCGGGCACGACCGCCTGCAGGTCGGTGTCCGAGATCACGCGGACGCCGCGTCCCTTCATCTGCTCGAAGTACGTGCGGCTCTTGACCGAGCGCATGAAGAAGACGCACTCGAGCGGCTTCACGTCGGTGCCGGTGGCGATCATGTCCACCGTCACGGCGATCCGCGGGTTCGGGGAGTTGCGGAAGGCCGCGATCAGGTCGTCGGTCTTGCGGCCGGTCGCCTTGTAGGTGATCTTCGCGACGAAGTCGTTCCCCTTCCCGAAGACGTCGCGGGATCTGGACGATCTCCTCGGCGTGCGCGTCGTCCTTCGCGAAGATGAGCGTCTTCGGCACGTCGGAGCGGCCGGGGAAGATCTCGGTGAAGAGACGGTCGCGAAAGGTCTCGAGCACGGTGCGGATCTGGTCGCGCGACACGACCGCGCGGTCGAGCTCGCCCGCGCCGTAGGGAAGCTCGTCGTCGAGCAGCTCCCAGCGCGAGCGGCGGGTCTGGCGGTCGCGGAACTTCGTCCACAGCCCGGCGTCGATCGTGCTCCCACGCTCGGTGATCTCGGTCTTGATCCGGTAGACGTCGAAGTCGACGTTGACGCCGTCCACGACTGCCTGCTCGTGGCCGTACTCCATGACGAGGTTCTGGTTGAAGAAGCCGAACGCCTGCTTGTTCGGGGTCGCGGTGAGCCCGATCGTGAAGGCGTCGAAGTAGTCGAGCACCTGCCGCCAGAGGCCGTAGATCGAGCGGTGGCACTCGTCCACGATCACGACGTCGAAGAACTCGGGCGGGAGCTTGGGGTCGTACTCGACCGGGAGCAGGCCGGAGGTGAGCTCGAAGGCCGAGTGCTCGTCCAGCTCCTCGTCCATCGTGGTCTCGCCACGCAGGATCGAGTACACGCGCTGGATGGTCGAGATCGTCACGCGCGAGACGGGGTCGATGTGGTTCGAGGAGAGGTGCTGGACGTTGTACAGCTCGGTGAACTTGCGGCCGTCGTCGGGCGTCGAGAAGCTCTGGAACTCCTTGAGCGTCTGCCGCCCGAGGTTCGCGCGATCGACGAGGAAGAGGACGCGGCGCGCGTCGGCGTGCTTCACGAGGCGGTAGGCGACGTTGGCGGCCGTGAACGTCTTGCCCGAGCCGGTTGCCATCTGGATGAGGGCGCGGGGGCGGCCGGCGGCAAGGGATTCCTCGAGCTTGCCGATCGCCGTGTACTGCGCCTGCCAGAGCCCGGTGTGCGCAAGCGGTGGCAGCGCACGGAGGCGATGCCTGAGCGTCGGCGCAGTGGGATGCCTCGAGATGTCCGCGAGCCAGTCGACGAGCGTCTCCGGCCGGTGGAACGAGAAAACCTCACGGCTGGTCGGTTCCGGAT